>CAKUCT010000225.1 GCA_934643765.1 uncultured Oscillospiraceae bacterium | reverse complement strand
TTACGGAAAGGAAGATAGTGTGAAAGAAACCCATCAGGGGTGTCTTTCGCGTTCAATCAACCACTTTTTCAAACTTTCGTGAAGTTTGAAAAAGTGCGCAGCGTGTCAAAAAGAATTTTTTGACACGCTGAAGCGGCCCACGTTGTGGGCCGCTTCAGTATGTTACATATACATCGTAGAGTTCGCCGATCGGAAACAGCGAACTGATCCAGACGATTTTTTGCCAGATTTTATTAAGCTTTCTTTAGTTCGGCAATCTGCTCAGAATGCAGCCGGACAACGGAGCGGAGCAGCGCCAGTTCGTCTTCGATTTCATCCACGCGGGACTTCGGAACAAGCGTTTCCATCATAATCCTCTGATTTTCGGCCAGCAAATTGAACTTCGGCTCAAAGTAGGACTCCATCATCACGGAGACCTTGTGGAACGTGTTTTCTTCGGAGGCAGCAATTTTTTCGGTCATGCGCTCTTCGGAAGCAGCAATTTTTTCGGTCATGCGCTCCTCGGAGGCGGCGATTTCTCTGCTGATGTGCAGACTCATGCGTTCTTCGGAGGCGGAAATTTTTTCGTCGATAAGCTTCGACAGGGCAAGCAAGTCTTTTTCGTCCAGCATACGGCAGCTCCGTTCTGATTTGTATGAGCATTGACTGAAATTATATTACAACGAAAAGCCTGAAAATGTAAAATATTTTACGGAAATTTATTTTGGCGGACGGGAACCAAAATGGAATTTTGGCTCGGTTCCCTGCAGAATTCTTTGAATATTGCCGCGGTGCATCAATAGCACCAGAAGGCACATGAAGACGGCCAGACAGATCAAAGCCGGATTGCGGTTAAAGATCGGGGTCGATACAGCGATGGCGACAGCCGCGCTCATGGAGGAGGCGGAGGCGGTTCTGGTCAGGAAGGCGACGATGACAAAGACAACAAACGCCGTCAGAAAGACGCGCCAGTCCAGAAGCAGTGTGATGCCGGCGGCGGTGGAGACGGCCTTTCCGCCCTTGAAGCCGAAGTAGACCGGGAAGCAATGGCCGATCAGGCAGGCGGCCGCAGCGACGGCATAGCCATAGGTGCCGCACAGACACAGGCCGATTGCTGCGGCAATCACGCCCTTGAGAAAATCTCCGCCGAAGGTCAGCGCGCCGACAACCGGGCCGTAGGTTCGCGCGGCGTTGGCTGCGCCGGCGTTGCCGCTGCCCATGGTACGCACGTCCTGGTGGAACAGATATTTGGAAATCAGAATGGAAATGCTCACAGAGCCGATTAGATAGCCTTCAACCAGGCACAGCAGTAATTTGAATGTCATATGCAGCGTTACGTCCCCTTGCACGGTGAATTTCAATGGTTTCTATACCATACCATATTCCACGGCAAAGCGCAATGCTTGGAAGGGCGATTTTTGCCTGCGATCCGGCGCTTGCCAGCGGGGGTTTCTATGATATACTATAAACAACCATGAAACGACAGGAGGATTTTGAAATGGATCGGACTTATGCGGAATATGCGGTCCAGCGCGCGCAGGCGCTGCTTTCCATTGACAGCCCGTCCGGCTTTACAGACCGGGCGGCGGTATGGGTGGAGGAAGCATTTTCTTCGCTTGGTTTTTCGGCGCGGCGGACACAAAAGGGCGGCGTGCTGGTGGACCTTGGCGGTGCGGACGAGCAGGATGCGCTGCTGCTGGAGGCGCATACGGATACGCTCGGCGCGATGGTGGCCGAGGTCAAGGCAAACGGGTGGCTGCGGCTGACACCGCTTGGCGGCATGCGCGCGGAAAACGGCGAGGCGGAAAACTTGCGGGTATATACAAGAGCCGGCCGCGTGATCGAGGGGACGCTGCAGCTTTGCAACGCGTCGGTGCATGTCAACGGGCAGTACGGCGATACGAAGCGAAGCTTTGACACCGTGGAGGCCGTGCTGGACGAGGATGTAAAGTCGGCAGAGGAGACAAGCGCGCTCGGCGTGGAGGTGGGCGATATCGTCTGCTTTGAGCCGAGAACGCGCGTGACAGAAAGCGGCTATATCAAAAGCCGGTTCCTAGACGATAAGCTTTCTGTCGGTATTCTGCTGGGGCTTGCAAAGTATCTGCACGATACAAAGCGCGTGCCTGCGCGGAAGATATACGCGCATGTGACGGTCTATGAGGAGGTCGGCCACGGCGGCGCGGGCTCTGTGCCGCAGGGCGTGACGGAGGCGATCAGTGTGGATATGGGCTGTGTGGGAGACGGGCTGCGCTGTACGGAGCGGCAGGTTTCCATCTGCGCAAAGGACTCCGGCGGGCCGTACAGCTATGAGGTCGTCGGAAAACTCATCGACGCGGCCAAGCGCGAGGGTGCGAGCTACGCGGTCGACGTCTACCCGCACTATGGCTCGGATGTGGAGGCAACGCTGGCGTCCGGCTGCGATATCCGGCACGGGCTCATCGGGCCGGGTGTCTACGCGAGCCATGGCTATGAGAGAAGCCATATCGATGGGGTGGAGAATACCCTGCGGGTGCTGAAGGGATATCTGGAAGTATAACAATTTCTGTTGTTTTCTTGCCGCAGCGGCAAGTGTCCGCTTTTTCTGGCATTGCATGCCAGGGTGTCTTTTGTTTTTGCCGTGGCGGCAAGCGCCAGAGTTTTTCTGGCGGTGCCCGCCAGCCTGCCCTTTTTTCTCAAACCAATTTTTCGACCCCACGCTTCTTAGCTGCGCGTCGATCACCGTGTCGAGCCGCCGGGAAGAAGTTGCGCAAGGGGAACCGTCGTGTGGTTCCCCTTGCAACCCCTCCACGAACAGAGGGGCCGCGGCCCCTCAGCCTTCCCGGGAGTTCTATATTTGTAGTGTAAATATAAAAGAGAGTGCTTATAAATATCGTAAGCACTCTCTTTCTTGCCTGATGGCCTTTTCTGTTTTGAATCGATTTGCGACAATCTGAATGCCGAGCGG
>CAKUCT010000224.1 GCA_934643765.1 uncultured Oscillospiraceae bacterium | reverse complement strand
GCCTACAGCTGGACGGCGCATGGCCGCTATCCCACAAATACCCCCGGCTGGTGGGGCGGCGCGCATCCGTTTGCGCTGCTGGACTACACGGTCGTCCACAACGGTGAAATTTCCTCTTATGACGCCAACCGGCGCTATATGGAGATGTTCGGCTATCAGTGCACGCTGCAGACCGACACGGAGGTTATCACCTATATCGCGGACTATCTGCTGCGCCGTCAGGGGCTCACGCCCGAAGAGCTGGCGCACGTGATTGCGGCCCCCTTCTGGAACACCATCCGCCGCCGCGAGGAAAAAGAAGCAAAGCAGCTGGCCTACCTGCGCACAATTTATCCAAGCCTTCTCGTCACAGGCCCGTTTTCCATCATTCTCGGCTTTGAGGGCGGACTCATGGCCCTCAACGACCGGCTGAAGCTCCGCTCGATGGTCGTGGCGGAAAAGGATGACTGTGTCTGGATTGCAAGCGAAGAGGCCGCCATCCGGGCCGCTGAGCCCGACGCGGCCAACCTCTGGTCGCCGATGGGCGGCGAGCCGGTTGTCGTGCGTGTGAAGGAAGGAGCGTACTGATATGTCTGTATCTTATATCTTTCCGGCGTTTGAGGTCATCCGCAATCCCGAGCGGTGCACAAACTGCCGTATCTGCGAAAAGCAGTGCGCCAACGGCGTGCATTTCTATGACGCGGAGGCAAAGCGCATGCGCGCGCATGAGGACAAATGCGTCAGCTGCCACCGGTGCGTCTCGTTCTGTCCAACGCACGCCATCAAAATTGTGAAAACCGACTGCGCCTACCGCGAAAACGCGAACTGGAGCCAGGCCTGCATGCAGGAAATTTACAAGCAGGCCGCCAGCGGCGGCGTGCTGCTGTCTTCGATGGGCAACCCGAATCCCCTGCCCGTCTACTGGGAGCGGCTGCTGCTCAACGCCTCACAGGTGACAAACCCGCCGATTGACCCGCTGCGCGAGCCGATGGAAACGCGCGTATTTCTCGGTAAGAAGCCGTCAAAAATCCGCCGCCTGCCGGACGGGAGTCTCGACACAACGCTTCCGCCGCAGCTTGAGCTGTCCATGCCGGTTCTGTTCTCCGCAATGAGCTACGGTTCGATCAGCTACAACGCCCACGAGGCGCTGGCCAGAGCTGCAAGCGAGCTTGGCATCTATTATAACTGCGGCGAGGGCGGACTGCATAAGGACTTCTACTGCTACGGCGAACACACCGTCGTGCAGGTGGCCTCGGGCCGCTTCGGCGTGCATGAGGAGTATCTCAACACCGGCGCCGCGATCGAGATCAAAATGGGCCAGGGCGCAAAGCCCGGCATCGGCGGCCATCTGCCGGGGGCAAAGATTGTCGGCGACGTGTCAAGAACGCGCATGGTCCCCGAGGGCTCCGACGCCATCTCCCCCGCCCCGCACCACGACATCTATTCCATTGAGGATCTGCGGCAGCTTGTATACTCGCTGAAGGAAGCCACAAACTATCAAAAGCCCGTCATCGTCAAAGTGGCCGCCGTCCACAATATCGCGGCCATCGCCTCCGGCATCGCGCGCAGCGGCGCGGACATCATCGCCATCGACGGCCTGCGCGGCGGCACCGGCGCGGCCCCGACGCGTATCCGGGACAATGTCGGCATCCCCATTGAGCTGGCGCTGGCCGCCGTTGACCAACGTCTGCGCGACGAGGGCATCCGCAACGAGGTCTCTTTGATTGCAGGCGGCAGCATCCGCTCCGCGGCAGATGTCGTCAAGGCCATCGCACTGGGCGCAGACGCCTGCTATGTGGCCACGGCGGCGCTGCTGGCGCTCGGGTGCCATCTTTGCAGAACGTGTCAGACGGGCCGGTGCAACTGGGGCATCGCCACGCAGCGCCCCGAGCTTGTGGCGCGGCTTGATCCGAAGGCGGGCGCCGAGCGGCTTGTCAATCTGATGACCGCTTGGAAACACGAAATCAAAGAGCTCATGGGCGCGATGGGCATCAACTCCATCGAAGCCCTGCGCGGCAACCGTTTGATGCTCCGCGGCATCAACATGACCAGCAAGGAGCTGGAGGTGCTCGGCATTCTGCACGCGGGCGAGTAAGTCGGGACACGGAATTTTTGGAAGCCGGTTTCGAAATTTTTGGTAGAAAAATGAAAGCAGGTGTGCTAAAATTGTTTGTTATTGAGGCAGGTACGCTCGACTTTCGAGCACTCAACGATCAGCTCCGCGCCGCGGATACCGACTGCCGCATCAACGGCTGCCTGGGCCAGCGCTTTATCGGCGCCGGCCAGCGCAGGCACCATCTGGATATCTACGGCATCCCCGGAAACGCGCTGGGCGCGTATCTCGGCGGTGCGGAAATTACTGTCCACGGCAATGCGCAGGACGCTGTCGGCGACACAATGAACAGCGGCAAAATCATCATCCACGGCAGCGTCGGCGACGCCGCCGGATACGCCATGCGCGGCGGTGAAATTTATGTAGAAGGCAGCGCCGGCTACCGCACCGGCATCCACATGAAGGCCTACCGTGAGAAAAAGCCCGCCATCATCATCGGCGGCCGGGCCGGAAGCTTTCTTGGAGAGTATCAGGCGGGCGGGCTCATTCTGGTGCTCGGACTTCACACAGACGGCAAGCCCATCGTCACAAACTTCCCCTGCACCGGGATGCACGGTGGAAAGCTCATCCTGCGCGGCACGGCCGAGGGCATTCTCTTCCCCGACCAGACCACGCGCCGCGCCGCAAGCGCGGAAGATCTCGCAGAGATCGAGCCGTATATCCGCCAGTATTGTACGTACTTTGACCGGGATGCGGAGCAGCTGCTGCGCCAGCCCTATACCGTCGTTACCCCGGACAGCAAAAACCCCTATCGTCAGATGTATGTAGAGAATTAAGAAAGGCAGGCCCGTTTATGGTCTACTCCAAAGAAGAAATTCTGCAATATATCATTGAAGAGGACGTCAAGT
>CAKUCT010000223.1 GCA_934643765.1 uncultured Oscillospiraceae bacterium | reverse complement strand
CGAGCCGCCGCGAAGAAATTGCTATTTTACGCTGGCGCGTAAATACACAAGGGTCTGCGGACCCTTGTGCGATCCCATGGGATCTAGTCAAGTAGTGCTTACCCTATCAGACTCTCCTACGTTTTTTTATTGGTACTCTCTTTCTGGATTGCAATTGCAACCCGGTTTGCAGCTCATACAACGATCTGCCTGCCGAGCAGCAAACCTTTCGACTCTACCGCCGCAAAGCATTTTTGCTCTGCAAAAATCTTTGCGGGGGGGACAGATGGTGCAGTCCCTTTGTTTTCGAAGGTGTCCAGAGGAAACCTTTTCAAAAGGTTTCCTTTTGGTTCTTTTACGGGGGCCTCGAACCCATTTTTTCTTCTAAAGAAAAAACGGGTTTGAGAAAAAAGAAACAGCCTGGCATGCAATGCCAGAAAAAATTTTTCTTCTTTTGCAACAAAAACCGTCCCTCAACTGTATACAAGATAGAAACGGTTATGAACCGCAAATCATTTTACAGTTGAAAGGAAGTCCCTACTATGAAAAAGCTTTTGATTTTTACCGTTACCGCAGCCATGCTGCTGAGTCTCGCCGCCTGCACGCAGAGCGCAAAGCCCGACGTGCAGCCCGAGCAGCCCAAGCAAGAAGAAACCATTTCGGACAACACGCAGATTCCGAATCCCTGGACCAACTACGCATCGGCAGCGGAAGCTGCGCAGGCCGCCGGCTTTGATCTGACAGCGCCCGACGAAATTTCCGGTGTCAGCGAAAAGCGCTATCAGGTTATGAACAGCGAAGACGGCGACGTTATTTTCGAAATTGACTATGTTTCCGGCGAGGAGCGCGCCGCATATGTGCGCAAAGCGCCGGGCGCGGACGATGTTTCCGGTGACTACAACAATTACGCTGAAACCGAAACCGTCAGCATTGGCAGCCGCAGCGTCACCATGAAGGGCGAAGATGCGCTTGTGAAGCTTGCTGTCTGGACAGACGGCGATTACAGCTATGCGCTGAATGTCACGGCCGGCCTCAGCCAGGACGCTATGGCCGCGCTCGTCGCCGAAATTCAGTAAAAAACCAGGGCCGCGCGGCACTCCGCGCGGCCAAATTTGGGAGAATGGTTATGGAAGCAGTTTTAACGCCTGCCCCGGCCGGTCTGCTGGGGCAATTTTTCAGAGCCGGATCTTTTCTGGCCCGCGCAGCTGCGCGCCTGTTCGCCGCGCATTCCGAAAAGCCCGATGCTGCAGCGCAGGCGGACGTCAGCGCCCGCGCCGCACAAATTCTCGATACCCACGGAAACGCGATTTTACGGTATGCCTACACGTATCTTCACAACATGGAAGACGCGGAAGAGGTTCTGCAGGATACGCTGGTGCAATTTCTCAAAACCGCGCCCAGCTTTGAAAGCGAAGCGCACGAAAAGGCGTGGCTTCTTCGTGTGGCGGGCAATCTGAGCAAGAACCGCCTTTCTTATAACGCCGTAAGGAGCACGGATGAACTGAACGAAGAGCTGGCCGCGGAGAGCCGCGACGATCTGTCCTTCGTCTGGCAGGCCGTAAAAGACCTGCCGGAAAAATACCGCGAGGCAATCCACCTTTTTTATTACGAAGGCTACTCCACCAAACAGATCGCAACCATTTTGCAGCGCAGCGAGGCCACCGTCCGCTCCGATCTGCACCGGGGGCGCAGCATGCTCCGAGACATTTTAAAGGAGGCATACGACTTTGACGAAATACGATGAAGTGATGGATAAAATTGAAGTTACGCCTCAGATGCGCGATCGGGTTTTAAGGCACGCAGAACAGCAGATGGCGCAGGCCGATCAGAAGAAACCCGCCCGCCTGCGCTCTCTGCGCCGCTTCGGCGCGCTGGCCGCGTGCCTTGCCGTTTTGCTTGCCGGTGCGCTCACGCTGCCCGGACTCGTATCCCAGCCCGCGCAGAAAGAGCCGGAGACCATGGTTGCAAACGGCATGGTGGAGCTTCCGTCGCGAAATGATCTGTCAGAGGCCGTTGGATTCCCGGTCAAATCGGCAGAGGCCCTCCCCTTCTTCCCGCAGAGCATCCATTACACCTCTTATTGGGGCGATATGGCGCAGATCGACTACGCAAACGGTGATGCTTCTGCCTGCTTCCGCCAGAGCCTTGGAGAAGACGATAACTCCGGCGATTGGAACGAGTATCTCGCGCAGACGCAGCTTACCGTTTCCGGGTGCACCATTACGCTCAAGGGCGCGGAAGACAGCTATACGCTTGCCATCTGGACAGACGGCACCTACAGCTACTCTCTGATCCTTTCTTCCGGCCAGCCGGCAACTGTCTGGCAAACTATCGTCGAGGGGGTGGGCTGATATGCAGAGCGTTCCGCAGCTTTGGGTCAGTGAAACACGCAAGCTCATTTCCTGCCATGAGATCGCCGATGGCGAACACTTCACCTTCCCGTTTGAAAGCGACTTTTCCGCGTTTGTGCTCCGCCTGCTGGCGCAGTCTTTCCGAATCATGTGAGTGTTTTTCTGGTATTGCATGCTAAGGTGCTGCATTTCCATTTTTGCCGTGGCGGCAAGCGCCAGATATTTTCCAGCAAAACTTGCCGGTTGGTTCTACGCATTTTCTTTCTTTTATGCAAAAGAAAGAAAATGCTTCGCAAAAGAAAGAAACCGCAAAGGGAACCCCAGGGGTTCCCTTTTGAATCTCTCCTCTACAGAGGGGCCGCGGCCCCTCAGACTCCCGTGGAGTTCTATATTTGTAGTGCAAATGTAAAAGAGAGTGCTTACAGGTATCGTAAGCACTCTCTTTCTTGCCTGCTGGCCTTTTCTGGTTTGAATCGATTTGCGACAATCTGAATGCCGAGCAGCAAGTATTTATTTCCTACCGCCGCAAAGCATTTTTGCTCTGCAAAAATCTTTGCGGGGGCCAGTGGTGCAGCCCCGGGGTCTCAAAGGGGCCGCGGCCCCTTTGTTTTCG
>CAKUCT010000222.1 GCA_934643765.1 uncultured Oscillospiraceae bacterium | reverse complement strand
TGTAAATATAAAAGAGAGTGCTTATAAATATCGTAAGCACTCTCTTTCTTGCCTGCTGGTCTTTTCTGGTTTGAACCGATTTGCAACGATCTGAATGCCGAGCAGCAAACTTTTCGACCCTACCGCCGCAAAGCATTTTTGCTCTGCAAAAATCTTTGCGGGGGCCGATGGTGCAGCCCCGGGGTCTCAAAGGGGCCGCGGCCCCTTTGTTTTCGAAGGAGTCCAGAGGAAACCTTTTTGAAAGGTTTCCTCTGGGTTCTTTTACGGGAGCCTCGAACCCATTTTTTCTTTTGAAGAAAAAACGGGTTTGAGAAAAACAGCGCACTGGCATGCCATGCCAGAAAAAATCACCTTCCCTGCATTCGCTTCAGCAGCCGCACATCGCTGCCGCAGAACTGATAGAGCTCGTATGCGCCGAGCAGACGCGAGGCAATCTGCGCGGAGTAGCGCGTCTCAAGCTCCGTGTCCGGGAGGTTAGTAGAGACAATCGTGGGTCTTCCGGCAAGAAGCCTGCCGTTGACAACCTGATAGAGCGCCGAGACGGTAAACTGCGTCGTCATCTCCGTGCCAAGATCATCGATGATCAGAAGGTCTGCGCCCATATATTCCTGCGTCAGGACGCCGTCTTCTTTCAGCCGGAACTTTTCTGTCTCAAAATCAGAAAACAGCTTCCCTGCCGACACATAGCAGACCGAAAAGCCCCGGTCGGCAACCGTTTTTGCAATGCAGCCGGACAAAAATGTCTTTCCAAGCCCCGTTGCACCCATAAAAAGCAGCGACGCGCTGGCCGCAGAAAATGTTCTGGCATAGTTCACAGCGCTCTGATAGACCCGCTGCATCACCGCGCGCGGGCTGACGCCGAGCTTCGGATCATACTGGTCCGGATAGACGTCCAGCCGGAATTTATCGAAGCTCTCTTTCCCAGCGCCAAGCTCCTGCGCAAGCTCCTTTTTCTGTTCCTGACGGCAAAGCTCCTGCAAGCACTCACACATCACCGCACCCCGCCAGCCGCTGCCGCCGCAGCTCTGGCAGACCGGCGTGCGCTCCAGATCCTCCGGATCAATGCCCTCAGACTCCAGAATCCACTCCCGCTCGCGCTGCAAAGAAAGATTTTCCGTCTTCAGCCGCTCCATCGCCTTGGCCGCGTCCTCGCTTCCGCGGAAGGCCGCGGCATAGACTTTGGCGCTGGTCTTGCGCAGCTCGCGGTCAATTTCCGCCAGACGCGGCGTGTTTGCATAGATGCCCGCGATGCGGTGCTCGCAGTCCTGCTCGTTCTGCCGCCGTGCCTGTTCCAGCCGCGCCTGCGCCCGCTGCAAAATCCGCTGTGCGTATGGCATGCTTACTCCTCCTTCTGTCCCAGCATCCGCTCGATGGCCGCGCGCTGAATATCGCTGAGCGCATCGTCATGGTGCTGCACCTGATAGCCGGGCCTGCTCTGCGCGCGCGCAGGCTTCTCCGGCAGCCGGTCGCCGGCTTCAATGCTCTCCAGCGTTGTAAGTCCCTGTTCGTGCCAGCTTTTAAGAATGGAATTGAGGTACGGCCATTTGAGCCCGCCCGTATTCATACACGTTTTTTCATAGGCCAGACGGATTTCCCGCTCGCCAAAGCCCCACGACAGCCACGTTGTAATCAGCTTTTCTTCTCCGGCAGTCAGCTTCCGGCCCTCAATGCCAAGCAGCTCCCGGATTTTCCCGACGCCTGCCTGCAGCTGCAGCTGGCTCTGCATATAGACTGCAGCCTCTTCCATGGTGTCGATGCCAAGATCTGCCCAGCGGTAGGCCTCTTTTTCGATGCTGCGGATCGACGGCATGCGCGTCTGGCCGCGGGCGCGGTTTTTCTGGATGCAGTAATTGATCAGAATCGAAATAACCTCGGGCGGAAGGCCCAGATAGCGGTACACCGACAGCAGAATCTTCAGTTCTTCCGTGCTCAGAAGCCGGCCGAGCCGCCGCTGCGCCTCGCCGACCATGCTCGGAAATTCCGGGTTCGTGCGGTACTCGCGCGTCACATCCGCTTCCGTGTAGCTCGGCGCTTCGCCCGGCTGCAGATGCTTCTGCGTGTCCTGGGCCCAGAGGCCCATCTGGCGAAGGCTCGCCGCGGCCAGTTCTAACCGCGACTGTGTCATGCGCAGCGCGCCCATCGCGCCGTCCGGCGTGTTTCCGGCCGCCAGATACAGATATAAAAGCGCCGCGTCGCCGTTCGCGCAGGCGAGCAGCCGCCTTAAATCCGTATCAGAAATGGTAATGCCCTGCTGCGTCATGGTTCCGCCTCTTTCCGCGCAATCCGCCAAAATTCGTATAGTTCAGTATAGCACACGCACCGGCATCAGGCAACCCGTCAAAAACGGGAGGCGGGCACGGGCCCGCCTCCCACGATACGTATAAAAGCCTTTAAAAGCCTCGCAGAGTTTTGTGCCCGCAGGCACAAAATAAATTTGGAATTTATTTTATCCGGCAGCTCCACCGACCGGACTGGACAGCTGTTGGCGGCTTTGCCGCCTTACAGATGTCGCGTACCCCTTGCGGGTAAAAATACGCTATGCAAAGAGCGTGTGTTTTGCAGGCAAAGCCTGAAAAACGCGCGGCTCGGCGCGCATCTCCTTTGTCAAAAAACCAAAGATTTTTTGACAGTCTCAGTCGAAGGCAAACCCCATATAAACCGGCTCAAAATCCACATATGGCTCATTGAGCCATTTGAGCATGGCCCAGGTCTGGCCGTTCTGCGTACCAAGCGACCGGCACACCTCATACGTCCCGCTTCCAAGCTGCCCGGCCAGCGCCGGAAGATCGCCTGCCGACGGCAGAATCTCCCGCACACAGGCGTTCTGTCCGTCTGCTGTCCGGCAGACCTGCGCGCAGCCCATACCGTAGGGCGTCATCAAGCAGTAGAACTTTCCGCCGTCCGCGGCATACTCCAGCTGTGCCCTGTCATAGCGCACATGCGGCACATCCCATAAAAGCGTCTCGCGCAGACCTGCATAGTCC
>CAKUCT010000221.1 GCA_934643765.1 uncultured Oscillospiraceae bacterium | reverse complement strand
TCCAAATACCGGCCCTTGGCCTGCTCGCAAAGAAGGTTCAGCTGCTCCTGCAGCTTTCTGGCGCGGGCGACAGCGTTGCGCTCGGCCTGCTCGGCGCGGCGATAGGCGGCAAGCTCCTGCTCGCTCAGATCATTTTCGGCGGAAGCGGCGGCCGCTTCTTCTGCTTCGGCGGGGGCGTTTTCGGACATATCCGAATCCTGCACAGTGGACTGAGCCTGCGCGGCAAGCTCGGCTGCTTCCTGTGAAAGCGTCTCAATCTGCTGCTGCAGACTCTCGTCTTCCTCTTTTAACTGCGCGTAGGCGTTCTGTGCGTCAAGAAGCTGCCCCTGCAGAGCGTCGTTTTCTTCGCGCAGCTTCTGGTTTTCCTCCTGCAGCTGGCGCAGCGCCTTCTTATGCGCAAGCGACAGCTCTTCAATATAATTGACGACGTCGGTACGGCTGAAGCCGTTGAGTGCGGAACGGAATGTAAACGAATCAGACATGGCGGGCCCTCCAAAGCTTGAACAAATCATCCAAAGTATACCACAGCCTTCGACAGAAAACAACCGGAACACCAGAAAAACTCCGCCTGCACACGATCGTGTGCAGGCGGGGAGCAAATCGTAGATTCATGATACCCTGCGGTGGTATTTCCAGGGCTGATAAATGACGAGCCACAGAACAAGGCTCACGGGAAGGGCGACGATGACGTCAAGAAGCGAGTGCTGCTTGACGAACACTGTGGAAAGGCTGATGATCACGCCGAGTCCCAGCATGATCCAGTGCAGGTGCCGGCGGCGCAGGCTGGGCGCGTCAAAACAGGCGAGCGTCAATGCGGCGCAGCCGATAACGTGCATGCTTGGAATGACGTTTGTGTTGGTGTCGGCGGCATAAATCCGCTGGACAAGCCAGGTGAAAAAGTCGTTCTGTGCAAAGCTTGTGGGCCGCAGATCCTGCCCGTTCGGGAAGAGCATGCAGAAGATGATCGACCCACCGAAGCCAAGGCCGATGTAGAGCATAAAGCGCTTGAAGGCCGGGACATCGTAAAAGAACAGATAGACCGTCATCAGCACCAGCAGCGGGTGCCACATGCAGTAGGGGATGATGAAAAAGCGGCAGAACGGAATCGCGTCGTCAATGGGAAGATACGAGACCCAATAGTTATCCACAATCAGATGCTCCGCCAGATAGTACAGCGACAGATAAACGTCCCAGATCAGTAGATACCAGAAATGGTGAAAATCGTCAACTGCCCCGATTTTCAGTTTTTTGTGCCGGTTTTGCATGATCAAGCTCCTTGTTTGTTTCTTCAATCGTGGGAATGAAGGCCTTGGCAATGCGGCCTTTGCCCCGGTGTTTGATATAGAAATATCCAATGACGCTGAACACGGTTGCGCCGATGAAGTTGACGAACAGGTCCTCCATGGTGTCATACAGGCCAATATCCAGATAGCCGTTGAAGCCCAAATCCTGGCCGTTGACAGCGACGGAATGGATATTGTCGATGGTAATGGAGATGTTGTTGTTGGTCGGGTCGAGCATGACCGACGAGATGGTGTGCACAATGGTATCTTTCTGCATGTCCAGATGGAACAGCCGGTCCACGCTGAATTCAAAGAACTCCCACAGAACGCCGATGGTCATCGAAAAGCAGAACGCAACCAGGGCAATATAGATGGGCGAGAGTTCAAATTTGATCTTGGTGTCGCGGTTGAGGATATCGACAAGCGCGAAGCCGAACGCGGCGCACAGAAAGCCGTTGGTCGTGTGGAGCATGGTGTCCCAGTAGGGATACTGGATGAAATAGCTCTGCAGCTCGCCGAGAATTTCTGCGGCAAAGATAAACAGCAGGATGATGATTTCAAGTGTGCTTGGCAGGCGAATGCCGAAGTTTTTCTGGATGAAAAACGGCAGCATGAACAAAAACAGCACCAGCACGCACACGAACGCGCTTTCATATTCGCGGCGGATGATGGCGGAGACGAGCGAGGCGACGACAATCAGACGCAGCACCAGATAGACGGCAAAGACGACCGGCTGGCGGCGGATGGCCGCGCGGAGCTCGCCGCGGGCATGTTTGGGATCGGGCTTTGGTTTCATAGAAGACTCCTTTGAATCTGCCTGAGGCAGAAAACAGCAGTATACAATTCGGTTTTGAATCATTATAGAGGACGGCTGCGGAAAAAGCAATCTAAAAAATCATACCCCGATCCGGAGAAAACCATGCGCGCGCGGCGCAGGATTTATGCGTGGCGCTTGCGGCGGAAAAAGACCTTTTCCACGCGCTTGTAAAGAAGCATGGTCAGAAGCGAGACGAGCACGCCCTTTACAATATTGAACGGGACGACGGCGAACAGGACAAGCGTGTTGAGACTGGTGATGCTCTTGTTGACGGCGGTTCCCATCGAGATGATGGCGTCGAGCGGCATGCCGAACAGCTCAGAGAACTTCGGAATCAGGTACCACGCGTTAAACAGGCTTCCGAAGATGCTCATCACGGCCGTGCCGAGCGCGAGCGACCAGATGGCGCCCTTCTTGCTGAGCGTGGCCTGATAGCAGATGGCGGCGGGCAGGACAAACGAGCAGCCGACCAGGAAGTTTGCAAGATCGCCGACGAACGCGGTCGAGGTGCCCTTGAGGAGAAGCTTGAGAACGATTTTGACAAACTCGCACGTCACACCGGCCACCGGGCCCATATAGAACGCGCAGATCATGACGGGGAGTTCGCTGAAGTCGAGCTTATAGAACGACGGCGCAAAGAACAGCGGCAGATCGACAATGTGCAGAACGGCGGCAATGGCCGAGAACATGGCGATGAAGGTAATGGCGCGCGTCGTTTTCAGACGGTGGCGCTTTTTCATGACCAGGTATTCCGAGCCGAGCGCGGCGAGCAGAACGATGGCGACAAGCAGGAGGCTGACGCCGATGAACGAGAGGTTTTCCTGAAGCTGCTGAAGGGTTGTTTTCATATGTATCACCTGACAATAAAAAAATTACACCTGGAGAGGCT
>CAKUCT010000220.1 GCA_934643765.1 uncultured Oscillospiraceae bacterium | reverse complement strand
TGTGACGAGCGATGTGCTGGCGGCGCAGACAATTCTGCTCGGAGATGTGCCGGAAAGTTACGTTTTCCTTGGGTAATTTTGAAGTTTACATAATGCTATTGTATGGATGATAGGTGAAGACATGGAGCCACAAAAAGAGATACAGCAGCTTACAAAGGAGCTGGAGCGCGCGGGATTTTTATACTACGTGAAAGACGCGCCGGAAATGACAGACTATGACTACGACCGGATGCTGCGCAGGCTCGAGGAGCTGGAGACGCAGTATCCGGAGTTTGCGCTTGCAAACAGCCCGACGAAGCGCGTCGGCGGGCAGGCGTTGGAGCAGTTTGTGAAAGTGCAGCACGCGGTGCCGCTGGAGAGTCTGCAGGATGTGTTTTCCTTTGACGAGCTGCGGGACTTTGACGATAAGTTCCGCAAGGACGAGCCGGACGCGCAGTACAGCGTGGAGCCGAAGATCGACGGTCTTTCGGTTGCGCTGGAGTATGTGGACGGTGTGTTTGTCCGCGGCGCGACCAGAGGCGACGGCCTTGTCGGCGAGGACGTTACGGAGAATCTCAAGACCGTGCGCTCGATACCGCTGCGCTTGGAAAACGCGCCGGCAAGGCTGATTGTCCGCGGCGAGGTGTATATGCCGCGGGCGAGCTTTGAAGCGCTCAACGAGGCGCAGGAGAAGGCGGGAAAGCCGCTCTTTGCAAATCCCAGAAACGCGGCGGCGGGCTCACTGCGACAGCTGGACCCGAAGATTGCTGCGCAGCGCAGACTGGACATTCTGGTATTCAATCTACAGCTGGCCGAGGGTGTGACGTTCCGGACGCACTCCGAGACGCTGGATTATCTGCGCGCGCTGCAGTTCAAGGTTATCGACTACAGGCTCTGCAAGACAATCGACGAAGCGATTGAGACGATTGCGGCCATCGGCGAGAGCCGCTACGATCTGCCGTATGACATTGACGGCGCGGTCGTGAAGCTCAACGATCTGGCGGGCCGCACGCGCATGGGCAGCACAGCCAAATTCCCGCGCTGGGCCGCGGCGTTCAAATATCCGCCGGAGATCAAGGAAACGCTGCTGCAGGATATCGTCGTGCAGGTGGGACGGACGGGCGTTCTGACGCCGCGCGCGATTGTCGCGCCCGTGCACCTGGCAGGCACGACGGTGGCGGCTGCGACGCTTCACAACCAGGACTTTATTACCCAGAAGGATATCCGCATCGGAGACACCGTAAAAATCCGCAAGGCGGGGGAGATCATCCCGGAAATTCTGGAGGTCGTGCTAGAAAAGCGTCCGGCGGGGACAAAGCCCTATTTTCTGCCGGACAGGTGCCCGGTCTGCGGCGCGCCGGTCGAGCGCGACGAGGACGGCGTGGCGCTGCGGTGCACGGGCGCAGAGTGCCCGGCACAGCTGTCGCGTAATCTGGCGCACTTCGTCTCGCGCGAGGCGATGAACATTGACGGTCTTGGCAGCGCGATCATCGAGCAGCTGATTGAAGAAAAGATGATTTCCAATCCGGCGGATCTTTATACACTGGATTTTGAAAAGCTGGCGACGCTGCCGGGGCTTGGACAGAAGTCGGCGGACAATCTCAAAGCGGCGATTGACAAGAGCCGGGAAAACGATCTTGCAAGGCTCCTGTGCGCTTTTGGCATCCGGCAGGTCGGCGTGAAGGCGGCGAAGGTGCTGGCGATGCATTTCGGCTCTCTGGACGCGCTGATGGCGGCGTCACAGGAAGATCTGATGGCAGTGCCGGATGTGGGGCAGACGACGGCAGAATCCCTGCGCGCGTGGTTTGACAGTCCGCAGTCGCAGGATCTGATCGTGCGGCTGCGCGCAGCTGGCGTAAACTTTAAGTCAACCAATCAGATCACGGACACGCGCTTTGCGGGCAAGACCTTTGTGCTGACGGGCGCGCTGAGCCTGTTTACACGCGACGAGGCGACGCAGAAAATTGAAGCCTTCGGCGGCAAGGCTGCGGGCTCGGTATCGAAGAAGACGACCTATGTGGTGGCCGGAGAGAACGCGGGCAGCAAGCTGAAAAAGGCGACGGAGCTCGGCATTCCGGTGCTCAGCGAGCAGGAATTTCTGGAGATGCTGCAATGACGATTACGCTTTTGTGCAGCTGCGGCCTGGCGATTGTATCCGGAGGGCAGACGCTGCTGATTGACGCGCTGACGGAAAGCTGTCCGCCCTTTTATCAGACGCCGGAAGAGACACGGCGACAGATTCTGCAGGCGGAAGGAAATTTTTCGCATGTGTGCGGGCTTCTTTTCACGCACCTGCACCCGGATCACTTTTCAAGAGCCGATGCAGAGTGCTTTGAAGCGTTGCATCCGGCAACGCGGGTGTTTATTCCGAAAGGCAAAGGGGACGACGAGATCTGCCTTCAGGCAGGGCCGTTTTCGGTTGCCGGACGCCGCGCGCTGCATACGCCGGTGCCGGGGTTCGGGCAGTCGACGGTGTACCTGATGACGGTCGCGGCGGAGGGGAAGATGATTTACATAACGTCGGACGCCGCGCCGGATGCGGAGACCCACCGGGCATTTCTTGCCGGCCGGCAGATGGACGCGGCGTTCTGGAACGGGCAGTATCTGTCCTATCCGCAGACGCGCGCGCTGCTGCGCGATTGCGCGCGGCAAAACTTCATCTACCATTTTCCGATTGACCCCAATGACGGCACGCGCAGGAAGGCGCAGAAGAACATGGAGCGATATCCGCAGGAGCTGCAGAGCGTCACGCTTCTGACGCAGTATCCCACAACGCTGACAATTTGATAAGGGAAACAGCAAGCGCCCGGCAGGTCTGCCGGGCGCTTGTTTCTTGTGTTTTCTTACGATGTCAGCGCGGGGTTCATGTAATAGACGTTTTTCTCGTCTAATTTTTCGCGCAGCAGCTGCACCGCCTCGCCGAAGCGCTGGAAGTGCACGATCTCGCGCTCGCGCAGGAAGCGGATAACGTCGTTTACATCCGGGTCGTCACTGAGCCGCAGGATATTGTCATACGTCACG
>CAKUCT010000219.1 GCA_934643765.1 uncultured Oscillospiraceae bacterium | reverse complement strand
GCGGCGATGACAATGACGCCGGTGTTGCTGCTGAAGCCGTCCATTTCGACCAGCAGCTGGTTGAGCGTCTGCTCGCGCTCATCGTGCCCGCCGCCGAGACCTGCGCCGCGGCGTCTGCCGACGGCGTCAATTTCATCGATGAAGATGATGGCAGGGGCAACCTTCTTGGCCTGCTCAAACAGATCGCGCACGCGGCTTGCGCCGACGCCGACATAGAGCTCGACAAAATCAGAGCCGGAGATCGACAAAAACGAGACGCCCGCCTCGCCGGCGACGGCTCTTGCGAGCAAGGTTTTGCCGGTGCCCGGAGGGCCGACCAGCAGAACGCCCTTCGGAATCTTTGCGCCAAGCCGGCTGTAGCGCTTCGGGTCGCGCAGGAAATCCACAATCTGCGCCAGCTCTTCCTTTTCTTCGTCCGCGCCGGCGACATCTTTGAAGGTGACGGTCTGCGCCGTCGGCACGCCGAAGCGCGCGTTTGCCCGCGTGAAGCTCGCCATGGCGTTCGGGCCGCCGCCCGCGCGATTGGCAAGGAAGAAAAAGACGACAACCAGAATCACCGCCCCGACAAGATACGGCGCGGCCGCGCGGTACCACGGCGTGGACTGCGGCAGATAGTTGTAGGTCTGCAGCACGCCGGAGGCGTACTGCTCGTCGATCAGCGCGTCCAGATCATGGTGAAACTGTGCGCTGTCGCCGATTTTTGCGGTGGATGTAGTCAGCGTATCGCCGGATTCCGGACGAACCTGCATGGTGAGCGTCTGGCCGTCGAGCGTGAACGAGGCAACCTTTTCATTGCGGAACAGATCCAGAACGTCTGAATACTGAAGGCTTTGTGTGGACGACGGCGTGAGCAGGCTGCTGACCAGAATCAGCGCCAGCGCCAGCGTCACAAGCAGGACGAGAAAACTCGTCGGTTTTGATTGCTGAGACAATGAAGTTCTCCTTCTCGATTATTTTTCCAGATAGACCGCCGGCTTCAGAACGCCGACGTAGGGGAGATTGCGATAATAGTCCTCGTAGTCCAGACCGAAGCCGACGACGAACGCGGCGGGAATCGTGAAGCAGGCATAGTCCGGCTCCAGATCGACCTTGCGGCCAGAGGGCTTGTCAAGCAGCGTGCAGATTTTGATAGAAGCGGGGTGGCGCGCCTGGAAGAGCTCGACGATGAGCTTCAGGGTGCTTCCGGAGTCGATGATGTCCTCCAGAATCAGCACGTCGCGGCCTTCGATATCGTGGTCGATGTCCTTGCGGAAGGTCAGCTTGCCGGTCGATTCCGTGCCGCCCTCAAAGGATGTGACACACATGAAATCTTCCTGCACCGGAACGGTGATGGCCTGAGACATCTCGCCGAAGAACGGCACAACGCCCTTGAGAACGCCGACGAGAATCGGGCACTTGCCGCGATAGTCCTCAGAAATCTGAGCGCCGACTTCGCGGATTCTTGCGTGGATGTCTTCTTCGGAGACAAGAACGCGTTCAATGTCCTGCTGCATGTCAAATTTGTTAATCATCACGTATCCTCTTTCTGTATATACTCTTTTTCATGCGCAATATGAATGAGAATTGCAGCCTCGCCCGGCTGCGCCGCGCGCGTATGCGACGCGGCATATGGATAGACCAGAATGATGCCCTGATCGTCGGCAATCACCGGGACAGTCTCCCGCGCGCCGGCTGGAACCTTGCGGTCAATCAGAAGCTTTTTGAGACTCCGCGTCCCGCCGGTCAAGGCAATGGCGTCGCAGCTTCGGCGCGGACGGACACAAAGAGACTCGGTTTTGCTTATCGTATCATATTTGAGCGCAAATGTGCAGGGGATAGAAGAAGTTTTTTCATATTTTTTTACGATTCGACAGGAAATGACAAGCCCAAGCTCCGGAACTTCTGTGACGCCGTCCGCCGGAAGGGGACGCGCGGCAAATGCAGCGGGGGCGGAGGCTTTCTGCGCGCGCAGCGTGTCGTATTCACGCAGAAGCTGCAGCTTCCCGGAAAGCGCGATGCGCGATGAGCCGTCTTCCCTGGAAATCAGGCGCAGCGCCGCCTCTACATAGGCGGCCGCCGGCTTTGAAACGGCCAGCTGGTCAAATATTTTCCGGACAGCTCTTGCGCGCACGGCGTCCGGCGCCTCGCGCAGCACACGGCACGACCAGCGGCCTTCGCCGCACTGCGCGCGCGAAAGAAGGCTTGCGGCCTGCGCGTCCAGATACGCCTCATCCTGCCGCAAAATCGCGCTCATGCGGAAGATGCTTTCGCCGATAGCCGGGTTTTCCTGCCGCAGCAGCGGCACAACCGTATGCCGCAGGCGGTTCCTGCGGTAAAGATCGGAGGCGTTGGATGCGTCTTCCATATGCGGAAGATGGTTTTTCTGCAGGTACTGCTCGACCTCTGCCCGGTTGATGCACAGCAGGGGACGGATGAACTGCCCGCGCTGCGGCGGAATGCCGCACAGGCCGCGCAGGCCGGTGCCGCGGATGAGATTGAGCAGGACAGTCTCTAAGTTATCGTCCTGCGTGTGCGCGGTGGCAACCGGCATCTGAAGACTTTCTAAAAACTGATATCGAAGCGCCCGCGCGGCCTCCTCGGTGCTTTCGCCTGTTTCCTTTGCGCGCTGCGCAACGTCGACGCTGCCAACATGCAGGGGAACGCTCCAGCTTTCACAGAGCGCTCTGACAAACGCTTCATCGCGGTCGGACGCTTCGGCGCGCAGCTGGTGGTTCACATGGGCGGCCTCGATACGGATTTGCAGCGCTTCGCGCAAAGACAGCAAAACGTGCAGCATTGCGACAGAATCCATGCCGCCGGAGACGGCGCAGATGACTGCGCTGCCGGGGGCAATCAGATTCTGCTCCCGGATAAACCGCAGAACCTTATCCCTCATGCTTCCACTCCAGATCGGAGAAGGTCGTATACTGCGGCATCCACTGCGTCTTGACCGTGCCGGTCTCGCCGTGACGGTTCTTGGCGATGATGATCTCCGCAATATTTTTTTCTTCGGTGTTGGGATTATAGTAGTCGTCGCGATAGATGAACATGAC
>CAKUCT010000218.1 GCA_934643765.1 uncultured Oscillospiraceae bacterium | reverse complement strand
CCTACAGCCCGGCTATGCTCTTCGTAGACGTCACAAGTGCGTGGGAGGTTATCCAGATCGTCCTGTCGGCGCTTCTCGGTATCTTCGGCGTTGCTGCGGGTCTGGAGGGCTTCGTGCTGCGGAAAATGAACTGGCTGTTCCGCCTCGTCTGCCTGGTCGGCGGCTTAGGCCTGATGATCCCCGGCGCACTCTCCGACCTTGTCGGCCTCGTTCTCATCGGCGGCGTGTTCGTCATTCAGTACCTGCAGAACAAGAAAGCGGCCGAAGGCCGCTGAATACGTCAAACAAAAACTCCCGGATGCGATGCATCCGGGAGCTTTATTGATCTGTAAAGAATCCATTACTTTTTACAGAACGGTTTTTTGGGAGGACTGCCTCACCGAGATCTTTTCCGGCTTTAAAGCAATTCGCAAACGAGGTCTGTATACTCGCCCGGGTTCTCCAGCGGCAGATCTGCCATCAAAAGCGCCTGCGAGTAAAGAATCTTCGCGAGTTTCTGCGCCTTCTGCTCGTCCTGTGCCACGGCCACCTGCAGCGTGCCGAACAGACGGTGATTCGGGTTGAGCTCCAGAATTCTGCCGGCCTTCATGCCCATCTCCGGGTTGAGACGATTGAAGTATTTTTCCATCTCGAACGTCATGCCCTCTTCCGGCACCATACACACCGGGTGCGTGCCAAGGTTGTCGCTCAGACGGACCTCCTTCACGCTGTCCCCCAGCGTCTTCTTGACGAACTCCAGCGTTGTCTTGGACTTTTCAGCCTGTTCGGCTGCTTCCTTCTTTTCTTCCTCTGTCGCAAGGCCCAAATCCTCCTGCGTGACAGAGCGGAAGTCCTTCTCGGCGTACTTCTGCAGCGTCTGCGGCACAAAGCTGTCCACCTCGTCGGTCATCAGCAGCACGTCAAAGCCCTTCTCGCCCAGCTTCTCCAGCTGCGGCAGCTGAGAAAGCCGCTGACGGTTTTCGCCGCTGGCGTAGTAGATGTACTTCTGCTCCTCGGGCATTGCGTCCGTATACTCCTTGAGCGAAACGAGCTTATTTTGCTTGTTCGACCAGTACAGCAGCAGATCCTGCAGCAGCTCCTTCTTCGCGCCGTAGTCGTTCAGCACGCCGTACTTGATCTGCATGCCGAAGGCGTTGTAGAACTTCTCGTATTTCTCGCGATCCGATTCCATGAGCTTGGCCAGCTCCGCCTTGATCTTCTTTTCCAGGTTCGCCGCGATGAACTTCAGCTGGCGGTCGTGCTGCAGCATTTCACGCGAAATGTTGAGGCTCAGATCCTGCGAGTCGACGACGCCGCGCACGAAGCGGAAGCAGTCCGGCAGCAGCTCCTCGCAGTTTTCCATAATCATAACACCCGACGAGTACAGCTGCAGACCCTTTTTAAAGTCCTTGGTATAGAAATCATATGGCGCCTTGGCCGGGATATAGAGAAGCGCCTTGTATGTGACCGCGCCCTCGACGCTGACATGAATCGTTGCGATCGGGTCTTCAAAATCGAAGAATTTTTCCTTATAGAAGTTATTGTACTCCTCTGGGGTGATATCCTTCTTGGCCCGCTGCCACAGCGGCACCATGGAGTTGAGCGTCTCGTTTTCCGTATATGTCTCGTACTCGGGCTTATCGGAGTCCTTCGTCTCTTCCTTCATCCGCGACTTTTCCATCTCAAGCTTGATCGGGTAGCGGATGTAGTCAGAATACTTCTTGACCAGCTGCTGCAGCTCCCAGGTCTTCAGGAAGCGCGAATACTGCTCGTCGTCTGTATCGGCTTTCAGCGTCATAATGACGTCCGTGCCGGCGCTCTCGCGCGCGGCGGGCTCCATTGTGTAGCCGTCTGCGCCGGAGGAGGTCCACTTCCACGCCTCTTCGGAGCCGTACTTCTTCGAGATCACCGTCACTGCGTCTGCAACCATGAACGCGGAATAGAAGCCCACGCCGAACTGGCCGATGATGTCAATGTCGTCCGTCTTCTCCATGTCCTTCTTGAACTGGAGGCTGCCGGACTTGCAGATCGTGCCAAGGTTGGTCTCCATCTCATCTTTGTCCATGCCGATGCCGTTGTCGCTGACCGTCAGGGTGCGGCTGGGCTCGTCGACCTTCAGCTGGATTGCAAAATCCCCGCGATTCAGGCCGACCTTCTCATCCGTCAGCGCCAGATAAGCCAGCTTATCAATGGCGTCGGAAGCGTTTGAGATGATCTCACGCAGGAAAATCTCCTGATGCGTATAAATCGAGTTGATCATCAGATCCAGAAGCCGCTTGGACTCCGCCTTGAACTGTTTCTTTGCCATATATCTTCACGTCCCGTATTTGTAATATTAGCACTCTTCTGTCTTGAGTGCTAAACCAATTATACAGCGCCTTTTGGAATTTGCAACCCTTTTCCGCAAAATTCACAAAGCATTCACACATATCCCTCCGCCTCACAGAATTCTGCCGCGCAGAGCGAAACGATTGAACTCATTTTCGCCAATAAAAAATCGGCGGGGATTTCCCCGCCAATTTTCTTACAAGCTGAATGTCTCCAGATCATCCGGCACCATGAGGTTGCCGTGATAATACTGCCGCCCCTCTTCCATATAGAGCGCCTTGCGCTGCTGGATGCTCTTGTCTTCCGTGTGATAGAGCACCAGATTCGGCACCTGGAGCTTCTCTGCCAGCTCACAGGCGTCTTTGACCGTAGAGTGGTTTTTCTTATACGGCTCAAAGATATCGCGCTGAGAATACAGGCAGAACGCCTCGTGGAGCATCAGATCGCTGCCCTTGACGTATTCATACTCCTCGTCGCAGTACGGCTCGTCGCCGCAGCAGGTGATCTTCTTGCCGCTTTGCGTCTGCATCGTAAAGCCAAACTGCTTAGCCTTGGTCGAATGGATATCAAAGAATGTGACCTGCTGGCCAATGATCTCGCGCTGCTCGCCGTCTTTGACCTCGATGAAGAAAAAGCGCTCGTTGATGAACTTCTGCTCCTTTGGCGTCAGCAGCATCTCGGCCATCTGATGCAGAATCCGGATCACCTCTTCATGGGCATATAACCGGGCCTCGCCATCATACTTGCCGCGCGCCATGTTCTGGCAGATCATGCGCTGCATCCAGACGATGCCGAGCAGATGGTCAATATGCTTGTGC
>CAKUCT010000217.1 GCA_934643765.1 uncultured Oscillospiraceae bacterium | reverse complement strand
GCGTCCTCCTCTGAGACATACTGCGTGTTGTAGATCAGACCGACGGTGCCCCAGGTGTAGGGGACGGAATACTTGTTTTCCGGGTCGTAGGACTGGTTGCGGAAGGTCTCATCGATGTACTGGAAATTTGGAATGTTGTCAAAATTGAGGGGCTCAAGCATATCCTCGGAGATGAGTTTGGCAATCATATAGTCCGAGGGAATGATGATGTCAAACGCCGTGCCGCCGGTTTTGAGCTTCGTGTACATCGATTCGTTGGAGTCAAAGGTCAGATAGTTGACCTTGATGCCGGTCTCTTCTTCAAATTCCTTGATAACGTCCATGCTGTCGTCTGTGCCGTCAGAAATGTACTGGCCCCAGTTATAGACCGTAATTTCGTTTTTGGCGGCCAGCGCGGTGGTCGGAAGCAGCGCCGCAAGCAGCAGGGCAATCAGAAGGCCGGAAAAAAGACGTTTTTTCATCCGCGTACCCTCCTTTGCGCGCCGTGCTGGACGCGCTTTTCGCTGCGCGCCTGCAGAAGATTCATGACCACCATCAGAACCAGAATGACAGCGAACATCAGCGTAAAGAGTGCGTAGATCTTCGGCTGGATTGGCTTTTTGGTGTAGTTGTAAATCTCAACCGGGAGGGTGATGAAGCTCGAGCCTGTGACAAAGTACGAAATGACAAAGTCGTCCAGACTCATCGTGAACGCCATCAGTGCGCCGGAGATGATGCCGGGCATGATCTCATGGATGATAACCTTGGTAAATGCCTGGAACGGCGTGCAGCCAAGATCCAGTGCGGCTTCTTCAAGGTCCGGGTCCATCTGCTGCAGCTTCGGCATCACGTTCAGAATAACATAGGGGAGGTTGAACGTGATGTGCGCGATCAGAAGCGTCCAGAAACCAAGGATCGAGTTGATCTTCAGCATTGTGCCTGTGAAGGCGAACAAAAGCGCGAGGGCGACACCGGTCACGATATCAGGGTTTGTCATCGGGATATTCGTCAGCGTCATAACGGCCTTGCGCAGGCTGCCCTTCATGGAGTGAATGCCGACGGCGGCCAGCGTGCCAAAGAAGGTTGCGATGACGCTGGAAAGCACCGCAATAATCAGCGAGTTGCGCAGCAGCGTCAGAAGGGTCTGGTCGCGGAAGAGGTTTGTATACTGCCGGAATGTGAAGCCCTTGAAGGTTGCAATGTCCAGACCTTCGTTGAACGACGCTACAGCCAGCGCGATCATCGGGATATAGAGGAAGATGAAGACCAGAATGGTCACAGTACGGTTAAAATGCTTCATACCTTTGCCATGACCTCCTCTTCATCGGTTTCGCCGAAGCGGTTCATAATCGCAACGCAGACGAAAATCAGCACCATCAGGACCAGACTCATCGCCGCGCCGAGATTCGGGTTGTAGGCGGTTTTGAACTGGGACTCAATGACGTCGCCGATGAGCGTCGTGCCGGTAGAGCCGAGCTTCTGGGAAATGTAGAATGTGGACACAGCGGGGACAAAGACCATCGTAAGGCCCGAGAGAATGCCGGGGCCGGAGAGGGGAAGGATGACCTTTGTAAAGACCTGCTTCGGCGTGCAGCCAAGATCCAGCGCCGCCTCAATGAGCCGGTGGTCAATTTTCATAATGACCGTGTACAGCGGCAGAATCATATACGGCAGATAGTTGTAAACCATGCCGAGGATGACAGCGCCGTTGTTGCGGATGAGCGGCAGCGGGGACAGGCCGAGCGCGCGGATGAAATTGTTGATGATGCCCGTGTCTTCCAGCATGGCGACCCAGGCGAGCGTGCGCAGCAGAAAGCTCATGCACATCGGGAGCATGATGAGCATCTCCAGAAAGCGCTGCGTCATGGGCTTGCACTGCGCGATGAAATACGCGACAGGGTAGCCGATGAGCAGGCAGATGAGCGAGGCGAACAGGCTCAGCCAGATCGAGCGCAGGAAAATCGGAAGATACGTGCCCATAGAGGCGAGGTTTGCAAGTGTAAACTCGCCGGTGATGGAGTCGGTGAGCGCGTAGTAAAAGACGATGCAAAGCGGGATGAGTGTGAAGAGCACCATCCAGACGATGTACGGCGCAGAAAGCAGCTTACTCTTCATCTTCGGCTTCCTCCTGTGCGTCGGCGATCTCGTCGTATTCCGCACTGTAGGACGAGTAGTCGCCGTAGAGGCCCGAATATTCACTCTTGTGCATGATGTGGATGTCTTCCGGGTTCAGACGGATGCCGATATAGGAGTCGACGGGGCAGTAGTCCGTCGTCTGGATGAGCCATTTGAAGCCCTTGAAGTCGACAATGGTATCATAGTGCACGCCCTTGAAGGTGACAGATGTCACCGTGCCGCAGAGGTGGCCCTCATCAGGCGGGACAATGTCAATGTCCTCGGGACGGATGACAACGTCAACCGGCTCGTTTTTCTCAAAGCCCTTGTCCACGCACTGGAACTTGCGGCCGAAGAATTTGACCTGGTAGTCCTCCAGCATCACACCGTCGAGAATGTTGGACTCGCCGATGAAGTCCGCGACGAAAGCGTTCTTCGGCTCGTTGTAGATGTCCTGCGGCGTGCCGATCTGCTGGATTTTGCCCTTGTTCATGACGACAATGGTGTCAGACATGGTAAGCGCTTCTTCCTGATCGTGCGTGACATAGATAAACGTAATGCCCATGCGCTGCTGGATGTTTTTCAGTTCGTTCTGCATGTCCTTGCGAAGACGCAGATCCAAAGCGCCAAGCGGCTCGTCGAGCAGCAGCACCTGCGGGCGGTTGACCAGCGCGCGGGCGATGGCAACACGCTGCTGCTGGCCGCCGGAAAGGGACGTGACGCGGCGGTTCTCAAAGCCCTTGAGGCTGACGATCTCCAACATCTCGGTCACACGGTCGTCAATCTCCTCCTCGGAGAGCTTCGCCAGACGAAGACCGAAGGCGATGTTGTCATAGACGTCCAGATGGGGAAACAGCGCGTATCGTTGGAATACGGTGTTGATTTTTCGTTTATAGGACGGCACATCGTTGATGCGCTGACCATTAAAAAACACATCGCCGGACGTAGGCGTCAAAAAACCACCGATAATTCGTAACGTTGTAGTTTTTCCGCATCCACTGGGACCCAGCAATGTGAGGAACTCTTTGTTGT
>CAKUCT010000216.1 GCA_934643765.1 uncultured Oscillospiraceae bacterium | reverse complement strand
TCCGCGCCGTGCTGTTTGCCAAGACCGATGGTCATCATCTTCATCAGGCCGCTTTCATACTGCCCTGAAAACGCAGTATGCGGCTTGACGCGCCCGATCAGAATGATGCCGTCGGCTTCGGCCGCGTATTTGTCAATGAAAACTGTGTGCCCTTCCTCCGTTGTTCCGATCGGAACAACCTCCATCGACGAGCGGATGGGGCAGCCGACGCTCTGTTCTGTCACGCCAAGGCCGTTGACTATTTCCAGCTGACCCTTGGCCGTCGCGCCGCCATGGCTTCCCATCGCAGGAAACACAAACGGTTGCGCGCCGCGGCTCTTGCAGAAATCGACGACAGTTTTGATGATGATCGCGATATTATGAATGCCTCTGCTGCCGCAGGGAATCGCGACCGACATGCCGGGCTTTACAAGCGCGTCGTATCCGCCCCTATGTAACTGCTCCAGAATTGTATCCGAAATCGCTTCCGGCGCAATCGTAGGATTTTCAAACACCTGCTCACAGCGCGCCATTTTAGGTATGGCGACATTCTGAACAAGCTGTGTATAGACATCCATTTCGAACCCTCCTGCCTGTGTGTTTTTTGCTTATCCGCCAAGATACGCCGCGCGGATTTCCTCGTTGTTCTCCAGATTCTCGCTGCTGTCGTGGAACACAATTTCCCCGTTCCGGAACACATAGCCGCGCGAGGCGGTCTGCAGCGCGATTTTCGCGTTCTGCTCCACAAACAAGATGGTCTTTCCCTCTTCCTTGTTGATTCTGCAGATTGCCTTGAAAATTTCCTCCACGACGATTGGCGCAAGGCCCAGCGACGGCTCGTCAAGCATAATCATCTTCGGCCGGCTGATGAGCGAGCGCGCGATGGCAAGCATCTGCTGCTCGCCGCCGGAGAGCGTGCCGCCCAGCTGGTTCCGCCGCTCCTCCAGGCGCGGGAACAGATCATAGATCATCTTCAGATCATCCTGGAGCCCGGCCGCCTCTTTTCTGCAATATGCACCCATCATCAGATTCTCGCGCACGGTCAGCTTGGAGAAGATATGCCGGCCTTCAATGACCTGCGACAGACCCATCTTCGCAATTTTATCGCCGCCGACCTTCGCAATGTTCTTTCCATCAAAAACGATCTCGCCGCGAATGCCGGACGCCGGCGTCAGACCGGAAATGGTCTGCAGCGTCGTCGTCTTGCCTGCGCCGTTCGCGCCGATCATCGTAACCATTTCGCCCTCATGGACCTCCATGTCGATGCCCTTTACCACATGGATGTTGCCGTAATAGTAATGTAAGTTGTGAATTTCCAGTAAAGCTGCCATCTTATACGCCCCCCAGATATGCCGTAATCACGTTCGGATCGCGCTGAATTTCCGCGGGCGTGCCCTCGGCAAGCTTGCTGCCGTAGCTCAGGCAGAACACAAAGTCCGCAACGCCCATCATCAGCTTCATATCGTGCTCGATCATCAGAACCGTCACGCCGCGGTCAAGGATCTGGTGCAGCAGCACATCCAGCTCGTCCTTTTCTGTCGGGTTCATGCCGGCCGCGGGCTCGTCGAGCAGCAGAAGCTTTGGGTTGTTCGCAAGGCCGCGGACAATTTCCAGCCGTCTCTGGTCGCCGTAGGAAAGCGCGTCCGCGCAGTCGTTCCACCGGTCCTGCAGATTGACAAAGCGAAGCAGCGCCATGGCGTCGTGCTGGATCTGCTCTTCTTCCAGCCGCTCAGCACGGGTCTTGAAAATGTTATCGACGAGCGAGCTCTCCAGTCTGGAATGCATTCCGACCAGAACATTTTCAAGCACCGTCATTTTCTTGAACAGGTTGATGACCTGATACGTTCTGGAGATACCGGCCTTGTTGATCTGATATCCCTTTTTGCCGGTGATATCCTGGCCGTCAAACATGACCTTTCCGGCAAATGGCTTGTATACGCCGCTGATGGCGTTAAAAAACGTCGTCTTGCCCGCGCCGTTCGGCCCGATCAGGCCCGTGATCTTCCCTCTCGGAATCTGAACGGAAACGTCATTCACCGCGACAAAATCATCAAATTTAATCGTCAAATGTTCAATGGACATCAGCATGGCTCGTTCTCCTCTTCTTATGGACTAATTCCACGGCCTTCCCGTAAATGCCGCCCGGGAGCGCAATGATGACAAACAGCATCAAAAAGCCATAGATAAACATCTGATACCGCTCCGCGGACCGAAGGCCCTCGTTGAGCAGCGTCACGCTCAGAACGCCGATAATCGGCCCCCAGAAGTTGCCCGTTCCGCCGAACAGAAGCATAGTCAGGAACATGACGGACTGCTTGTAAACAAATGTATCCGGGCTGATAAAGCGAACCAGATGCGCGTACATGCCGCCTGCAAATCCGCAGTACAGCGCGCTGAATGCAAAGCCAATGACCTTATAGCGCGTAACATTCACGCCCATGCCGTCCGCGGCCGCCGGGTTTTCGCGGATCGCGATCAGCGCGCGGCCGGTTCTGGACTTTGTCAGATTCACCTTCAGGATTAAGAAAAGTCCTGTGGCGACAATGCCGAAATAGTAAAAACGCAGGTTCGTGTTGAACGCAAAGCCGAAAATTTCAATCGGGTCTGTAAAAACGCCGAGGAAGTTGCCCGTAATGGCGCCCGGCGACTGCGCACAGAGCTGATAGACAATCTCGCCGAAGGCGATCGTCGCCAGGGACAAGAAGTGGAACCGGAGTCTGGACGCCGGGTAAGAAATGACGATACCGATCAGCGCCGCCAGCACAGAGCTGATCAGCATGGAAAAAATGACCGGCACGCCAAGATATTTGTGAATCAGAACCGAGCCATACGCACCGATGGCAAAATACGCCGCGTGGCCCAGAGAGATCTGCCCGGAATAGCCAAAAACAATGTCCAGACCCGAAACCGCAACGACATACAGCAGCACAAAGTTCAGAATCAGAATGCCGTAGTTGAAATTGAACAGGATAAAAACCCAAGGAAGAACCAATGCCAGCAGCAGAAAGGCCGGCTTTGCCAGATTCTTTTTTCGCAATGATTTCATATGTTCCTCCTTTACGCCTCGATTGCCTTTTCGTTGAAAATGCCGGTTGGCTTCAGATACAGGAAAATCAGCAGCAAACCATACGCGGCCAGATCCTTATATGTGGAGG
>CAKUCT010000215.1 GCA_934643765.1 uncultured Oscillospiraceae bacterium | reverse complement strand
AGAAAGAGAATGGCTACCGCCAACGGCCGCAAGGTCCTGGCTCGCCGTCGTGCCAAGGGCAGAGCAAAGCTGTCCGCGTAAACCATGACCGCATATACAGCTCAGTTTGAGCCATAAGGGGTGAATGGAAGCAGTTCTGTTCGCCCCATCCGTTTATTACCGGCTTCACGTTGCGCGCTTCGCGCAAGGAGGCATCCATGCAGTTTTCCAGCTCCCTGAAATTTAACCATGTTTTCCGCCGTCTCTACCACCGCGGCAATTCCTATGCCAACCGGTACCTTGTGATCTACTGCCGCAAAAACGGCACACAGCGCAACCGCATCGGTCTGACGGTGGGCGCCAAGCTCGGCCACGCCGTGGAGCGGAACCGTCTTCGCCGCAGGCTCCGGGAGATTTACCGGCTGCACGAAGCGCAGTTCGCCCGGGGATATGATCTGGTTGTCGTGGCGCGCGCGGCGGCAATGCAGGCCTCTTACCAGCAGCTGGAAGGGGCCTATTTGTACTTGGCCGGAAAACTGGAGCTCCTGACCGGAAGCGAAAACAAATGAAGCAGGTTCTGATGCGGATGATCCGCTTTTACCAGCGCTATATTTCACCGGGCTTTCCCAGAAGGTGCCGGTTTTCGCCGACGTGCTCGCAGTACGCATTTGAGGCGATCGAGAAATACGGCGCGCTGAAGGGCGGCTGGCTGGCCTTCAAGCGGCTGATGCGGTGCAACCCTTTTTACAAGGGCGACTACTTTGATCCGGTGCCGTAGGCGGAAAACGCCTGTGCCCCGGCATCCCCACAATGGAGGATTCAACATGAAAAGATTCTTCGCTTTGCTGCTGGCCGTGCTTATGGTTCTGTCCCTGAGCGCCTGCGTATCGAGCAGCAATGCAGCGAGCACCGATGCCCAGGCAGAAGTTCTCGCGCCCGAGGCCGCGGCTGAAAAGGCGGCTGAGGAAACCAAGGACACAACCAGTCTTTCTGACATCATCCGTGTCCCGTTCGGCTATCTTCTGGAGTGGCTCTACGTCTTCGCCAACAACTACGGCGTAGCACTGATTCTGTTCTCGCTGATCGTGAAGCTGGTTCTGCTTCCGATGAGCATCAAGAGCAAAAAGAGCATGCTCAAAATGTCCCGCATTTCCCCGCTTGTCAAATCGCTGGAGGCAAAATACGGCGACGACAAGCAGAAGTATCAGCAGGCTGTCATGCAGCTGTATAAAGAAGAGGGCGTATCCACCACGGGCGGCTGCCTGTGGTCGCTGATTCCGCTGCTGATTCTGTTCCCGCTGTACTATGTCATCCGTGAGCCGATCACCTACATGCTGCACAACTCGCGTTCGGTTTCGGCGGCAATCGTCGCCTTCATCCGCGCAAGCGGCGTGGATCTCGGCAAAAACACGTACTATGCCCAGCTGGCAGCCGCCGGTCATCTCGGCGAGTTTGCAGAGCAGCTGAAGAACCTGGCCGTTACGGCCCAGGCCCATCTGCAGTCCATCGACTTCTCGTTCCTGGGCGTGGATCTGGCGTCTATCCCGTCGTTCCGCTTCTGGCAGTGCGAGGGCTGGGGCGAGATCGGTCTGTTCTTGATTCCGATTTTCTCCGGCGGCTTCCAGATGCTTTCGATGTATATCAGCCAGAAGATGAACAATCAGGTCGCGACGAACGCCGACGGCGAAATTGACGAGGCTGCCGCCAAGACGGCCAACCAGACCAACGCGACGATGATGATCACGATGCCCCTGATGTCCCTGTGGATCGGCTTCTCGATGCCGGCCGCCATCTCCATCTACTGGATTGCGCAGGCCGTGTTCAGCACGGTGCAGGATATCTTCCTGACCAAGCACTTCCGCAAGGTCTACGAGGCCGAGGATGCCGTCCGCCAGGAGCAGGCTGCCAAGCGCCGCGCAGAGGAAGCGGAAAAAGAGCTTCAGCGTCAGCTGCGCCGCGAGCAGAACCCCGACGGCATTGCAGACAACATCAGCAAGAAAAAGATTCGCCAGCAGGAAAAAGAAGCGGCTGAAAAGGCGGCAAGAGAGTATGCTGCCAAGAAGAACCCGGCGCTGGAGAAAGAGGAGAAGAAGCCTCTGTCCGGCATTGCCGAGCGCCCCTATTGCCGTGGCCGCGCGTATCAGGCCGATCACTATGGCAAGCGTGCCGCCGCGCAGAGCGCAGAGGGCGAAGAAGGCCGCAGCGAGGAGTAAGATATGGAAAAATTTATTACTGCAACCGGCAAGACCATCGATCTTGCCATTGAAGCGGGCCTGAGCCAGCTGGGGATGGACCGCGACAGCGTATCGGTTGAGATTCTGGAGACCCCGAAGTCCGGCTTCTTCGGCATCGGCGCTTCGCCGGCCAAGGTCAAGCTTACCTATGAAGCGCCCGACGAAGAGGCCGCTCCGGCCCCGGCGCTTTCCAGCGCTTCGAGAAGCAAGCCCAAAAAGCAGGCGCCTGCAAAGGCAGACGACGCCAGCGCGCCCAAGGTGATTGCGCCGGCTGCCGCGCCGGTGCAGCGCCCGGCAGAGCAACGCGCCAATGCCGCCAAGCCTGCCGAGCAGGCCGAGCGCTCTGAAAAGCCGCGCCAGGAAAAGCCCCGTCAGCCCAAATCTGACAAGCCGCGCCAGCCGAAGCAGGACCGCCCGAAGCAGCCGCAGCCCAAGAAGGAGACGGCCCCGGCCGAGCCCAAGGTTTACGCGCCGGCAGAGCCCGGCTCCATGGAAGAGCGCATCGAGCAGTTCATCAAGGGACTGCTGGAGCATATGGGGTCTGACGCCGTGCCGCACGCGATGAAAAACGCGGACGAGAGCTACGCAGTGGATCTGGTCGGTGAGAATCTTGGCATTCTGATCGGCCGCCGCGGCGAGACGCTGGATGCCATTCAGCATCTGGCAAACTACGCGGTCAACCGCGGCCAGAACAAGCGCGTGCGCATCAATGTCGATGCGGAGAACTACCGCCTCAAGCGTGAGGAGTCGCTGCAGCGGCTGGCGCAGAAGGTGGCAGGCAAGGTCACAAAGTACCGCCGGAACATCACCCTGGAGCCGATGAACGCCTACGAGCGCCATGTCATCCATGCCGCGCTGCAGGATTATCCGGATGTCACGACCTATTCCACCGGCACCGAGCCCAACCGCCGCATTGTGGTTGCCTACAGC
>CAKUCT010000214.1 GCA_934643765.1 uncultured Oscillospiraceae bacterium | reverse complement strand
GGTTTCCGGTGGTGTTGCGGTAGACATTTTCTCCGTCGGTGCTGATCGTGCGATGGCCCTTGAGCAGCAGGATTGTCCCCGTTTCGTGCGCAACGCGCATCGCTTCGCGCACCCGGTCTTTCGCCTGCGGATTGCCTCCGAGCCGCCGGAACTCCCCGTCGTGCGGCGTGAGGACAATCGGGCAGCTGCTTCCGCGCAGTAAATCTATATGCCCGGCCACGGCGTTTATGCCATCGGCGTCGAGCACCAGCGGCGCGCGGCACGTTTGAAGCAGATACTCTGTCAGCTGGAAAATACCCTCTGAGCGCCCAACGCCCGGGCCAAAGAGCACCGCATCCATATCCGCAAGCTTCTCATCCAGCTTCACGCACGCAGAAAAATCGAACTTGCCGTCCCGATCGCACGGCAGCGGGAACACAATCGCACTGGCGCAGCCGGACGCCACAGACGGATAGATTGCGCGCGGCACGCCGAGATAGACAAGCCCGCTTCCCGTCCGCAGCGCGGCCTTCGCCGCGAGCATCGCCGCGCCGGCCAGCCCCTCCGAGCCGCACAGCAGCAGTACCTTCCCGAAATTCCCCTTGTGCGCCTGCCGCGGCCGCACCGGAAGCAGCGTTTTTATCAGTGTCCGCGCGGTTCTCTGCGCCATCCAGACAGGTCTTGCCATCGCCGTTCCTCCTTTTCCGCAGAAAAAACGTCATCGAATCGTCATTGGGTTTCATTATTATATTGCATTTTGGAAAAACAGTCAATTTTTAAGTTGCGAAATCAAGCCCATTGTGCTAAGATAAGTTGCAGATTGAAAAAAGCTGAGACCGGGCTGTCCGGCACTTAATTACGCAGCGTCAGAGAGGGCGGGATGCTGAGATCCGCCTGCTGCAAAAGCGCCGGGCCTTCTCCCGCGAGCTGAGGTCTGAACCCGCGAAATGCCATGCGGTCTTTTGCGGAAGTAGGCGCCTCCGGGCCGCTCCGTTAAAGGCTTTGAGTGCGCCGTTACGGCGAATGGCGGGTGGTACCGCGGAAGAGAAGTCTTTCGTCCCCTTGACGGGCGGAGGGCTGTTTTTTATTGCCCATCCGGCCCGGAATATCGTATTATCACAAGAAGGAGTTTTTGTTTTATGAAAGAGCAACTGGAAAAAATCCGTCAGGAAGCTTTGGACGCGCTTTCCAAAGCGGCGGACACCAATGAGCTTGACGCGCTGCGCGTGCGCTTTCTCGGAAAGAAGGGCGAACTGACCGGCGTTCTGAAATCCATGGGCAAGCTCTCCGCCGAAGAGCGCCCCGTCATGGGTCAGGCAGCCAACAACGTCCGCGCGGCCATCGAGGAAAAGCTGGAAGAAGCGAAGACCGCCCTCAAGGCAAAGGCCCTGGAGGCAAAGCTTGAAGCAGAAGCCATCGACGTCACCATCCCGGGCGACCCCGTTCAGCTGGGCCACCGTCATCCGATGAACAAGGCGCTCGACGAGGCGAAGGATCTTTTCATCTCCATGGGCTTCCGCGTGCTCGACGGCCCCGAGGTAGAGCTCGCAGACTACAACTTCACGCGCCTGAACATCGCGGAAAACCATCCGTCCAGAGACCGCAGCGACACGTTCTACATTACAGAGGACGAAAAGGTGCTTCTGCGCACACAGACAAGCCCCATGCAGATCCGCGCGATGGACGAAATCAAAAAGCCTCCCATCCGCATCCTTGCCCCCGGCCGGGTTTACCGCAAGGACGAGGTCGACGCCACACACTCTCCGATGTTCCATCAGATTGAGGGCCTTGTCATCGACAAGGGCGTCACAATGGCAGACCTCAAGGGTACGCTCGAGACGTTAATCAAGGCCATGTACGGCGAGGACTCCGTCATCCGCTTCCGCCCGCACCACTTCCCGTTCACCGAGCCGAGCTGCGAGGTTGACGTGCAGTGCTTCAAGTGCCGCGGCGCAGGCTGCCCGACCTGCAAGGGCGAGGGCTGGATTGAGCTGCTCGGCGCCGGTATGGTGCACCCGAAGGTTCTGGAAAACTGCGATATTGACCCCGAGATCTACTCCGGCTTCGCCTTCGGCATCGGCCTGGAGCGTATGGCCATGCGCCGGTTCAAGATCAGCGACATGCGCATGATCTTCGAAAACGACATCCGGTTCCTGTCGCAGTTCTAAGGGGAGGTTTCAAAGATGAATATTTCAAGAAAATGGCTCAAAGAGTTTGTTGATATCACCGCAACGGACAAAGAATACGACGAGATTATGACCATCGCCGGTCAGAAGGTCGAGACGACCACGCGCATGGACGAGGACATCAAAAATGTCGTCGCCGGCAAGGTTCTGTCAATGGCCAAGCACGAAAATTCCGACCACATGTGGGTCTGCATGGTAGACGTGGGTGAAGGCGAACCCCTTCAGATCGTCACCGGCGCGCAGAACGTGAACGAGGGCGACCTTGTCCCCGTTGCCAAGCACAACTCTTATCTCCCCGGCGGCGTGCACATCACCAAAGGCAAGCTTCGCGGCGTAGAGTCCAACGGCATGCTCTGCTCGTTCAAGGAGCTCGGTCTGACGGTCAACGACTGCCCGACGGCCTATGAAGATGGCATCTGGATTCTGAATGACGAGGGTGTGGAAATCGGTGAAGACATGAACAAGGTCATCGGCAACGACGACTCGATCGTAGAATTTGAAATCACCAACAACCGCCCTGACTGCTATTCGCTTCTTGGTCTGGCGCGCGAGACGGCAGCGGCCTTCAATGTCCCGATGAAGCACCATGAGCCCGTCGTCAAAGGCGGCGCGGAAGGCGTGCTGACAGACCTTCTTGACGTCGAGGTTCCGGCGGATGATCTGTGCCTGCGCTACACGGCGCGCATGGTGCGCAACGTCAAAATTGCCCCCTCGCCGAAGTGGATGCGCCAGCGCCTTCGCTCGGCCGGCGTCCGCCCGATCAACAACATCGTCGATATCACAAACTACGTGATGATCGAGTACGGCCAGCCGATGCACGCGTTCGACTATCGCTATGTCTCCGGCGGCAAGATCATTGTCAGACGCGCGGGCGAAGACAAAACGCTCACGACGCTTGATGGCAACGTCCGCAATCTGCAGCCCGACATGCTCGTCATCGCCGACGAAACGAAGCCCGTCGGTCTTGCCGGTATCATGGGCGGCGA
>CAKUCT010000213.1 GCA_934643765.1 uncultured Oscillospiraceae bacterium | reverse complement strand
GTCTCAGATAAGGCGAGCGCGATTGCAGGCGGCGTGCTGGAGGCTATCTTACACGAGCTGCCGCTGATTGACCCGAAAGTTTCCGTCATACAGGAGAGCGAACGATGAAGGAATACGGACTGCTGCCGGAAGACAGCATTGAAATTTTACCGGCGCAGGCGGATGCCGGCGCGGCTGTGAGCGTTTTCTGCGAGCGGACGTTGATCATCTTTCCCTGCGCGCAGATTGAGAGTCTCTGCCTGCGGAAAAATGTGACCATTGACCGCCTCCATCCGATAGATGCGCTGGAGCTGACCGCGCGCGACGCGCTCTTTGGAACGCTGCAGCGCGTGCTCGTCCCGGTCAACCGCCAGGACTATCCGGCATTTTTCCGGGCGCTGCAGTTGGCCGCGCCGGAGCTTTGCAAAGAAATTTCGCAGCAGGACTATGCGCGCCAGACGTGCGACCAGACAGGAAGGCATCTGCATACAAAAGAAGACTGAACGCATGCCGTGCCCCGGCCCGGCAGATACTATGGGTATCTGAACCGGAAAGGAGGCAGAACATGAAGAAGCGGAAGCTCAAACAGGCGATTGCCGAGGGTGCGGCCTGGTGGCCGGGCCATGCGCAGACAGACCCGCAGGGCAGTTGGACCGGCAAGCCGGATGATCCGATGGAGAAGCCGGTGCAGGACGCGGACGATTTATAAGACTGTCAAAAAAGCGATTGCTTTTTTGACAAAGGGGATGCGCTCCGAACCGCGCGTTTTTCGCCAGCTTTGCTGGCGAAAAACACACTCTCTGCGCGTAAAGTATTTTTTGCCACGCACAGGTCGCGGCAAAAAATGATTTAAATCAGTTCGCCGCCGAGGGCGGCGAACTCTGCGAGGCTGACAGGATGCGGAGGACATTATGAAACATTTCAGAATCCATATGCCGGGCTACCGTGTCTGGAAAACCGTCATTGCGGCGACGCTGACGCTTCTGGTCTGCAGCCAGTTTTCCGAAATGAGCCCGGTGCTGGCTCTGATGGGCGTCTACTGCGCGATGGGAAAGACGATCAAGGAGTCGTGGACAGGGTGTCTGAGCCAGCTGGTCGGCGTGATTGTGGGCAGCATTCTTGGCTTTTTGCTGCTGCATCTGCTGCCGAACCCGCCCTGGTGGCTGATCGGGCTGAGTCTGCTGGTGGTCATTGGACTGTGCAACCTCTTACATATTTCTTACGCGGTATTTTTATCGTCGGTCATTTACATTTCGGTTTGCACCGGAGACAGCCAGCTGCCAGACGTGCTGGCCAGAATCCGCGATGTGTCGATCGGTCTGGCGTTTGGGCTGGCGGTCAACATTGTGGTGCACCCATATTCCAACGAACGAAAGGTGCTGCTGCTTCTGGAGCAGCTGCAGCGCCGGACGCTGCAGGCCGCGGGCGAGATTGTGGCCTTCGGGCGCTATCCGGATCTTCGCGCGTGCAGCGCGCTGCGCGAGAAGCTGGAGTGGGAGCTGGAGCAGACGCGCCAGCAGGTGTTTGTGCTGCGCAAGCGGCGCTACCGGGATTTGCTCGCCTGGGAGGGCGGGTGTATCCAGCTAGCCGAGCGGATGCTGCAGGAGGTGCTGGCTGTGTGCTCGATGGACAGCTTCGGCGCGGTGTCAGAGGAGAATATCCAATGGCTGGTTCGGCTCGGCGCGCCGGATATGAAGGCGGACGCGGCTGCATCCTTTGGGGCGGAAGAGGACGTGGTGATGAATTATCATCTCTCGTGCTTCTGCCGGGCCTACGAATGCCTGACAGAGCTTTTGCCGCTGGGAGAAGCGCAGGCGCCATCGCCGCAGAGCGGGCAGGAACCGGAACCGCCGGATGCGGCGGAAGAAGAGAAAACTGCACAGACTGAGGAGGAGAAAGCATATGAGACGGCAGGATCGTGAAGTAACTGACGAGGCCAGAATCGAGCAGATCATTGACTCGTGCGGCTGCTGCCGCGTGGCGTTTAACACGCCGGAGGGGCCGTATATTGTGCCGCTGAACTTTGGCTATGCGCTGGGCGCGCCCGCAAAATTCTACTTTCACGGCGCAAAAGAGGGCCGGAAGATCGACCTGATGGGCGCGGGCACGCAGGTGGGCTTTGAACTCGACGGCGCGCATGCACTGGGGCAGGCGGAGCAGGCTTGCAAGCACACCTGGTTTTATCAGAGTGTCATCGGCACAGGGTATCTTGCGCCGGTGGAAGACCGGGAAGAAAAGAAGCGCGCATTGTCGTGCATCATGGCGCACTACCGCAAGGACCAGACGTTTTCATTTACCGACGCGCAGGCGGACGCTGTGGCGGTGTTCTGTCTGACGGTGCAGACAATGTCCTGCAAGGAACATAGATAGAACCGGGAGGAAGATACATGAACGAATTTGAACAGCAATATCTGCCGGAGGCTTACCGGCCGCTTTCGCCGTGGGCCTATTTTGGCCTGAGCATTCTCTATGCGCTGCCGCTGGTCGGCTGGGCGTTCTTGATTGCGCATGCTGTCGCCAGCCGGAACATCAACCGCCGGAACTACGCCAGAAGCTATTTCTGTATCTATCTGCTTGTGGCCGTGCTGATTCTGGTTTTGAGCCTTTCCGGCACTGTGATTCCGCCGCAGTTTTCTTCGCCGGCATAAAATAAGTGCCGCAAACCCGTTTTTTCTTTTCAAGAAAAAACGGGTTTGCAAAAAACAGCTTGTCATGCAGTGCCAGAAAAAGAGCACCCACAAATGTGGGTGCTCTTCGCAACGTGTCAATTAATCTCGTAGAGTTTCGCCCCGCAGGGCGAAATAAAATGGAAATCTATTTTATCCGGCGGCTCTGCCGACCGGAAAAATACATATCGCCTTGCAAGGGTAGTGTTTGATAAAGAAGTTTTCAACACTCCCTGTGCAATAGCATGACGTTTCGGTGTCATGCTGTTGTTCTTGTTGCGTACTCCGCAGAAAACTCCACCTCTCCGATGAAATTATAGCGGATGTCAATTTGTTGTATGCGTTCTCCACTGGATTTATCCGGTGCGTGGACAATGATTTTGTCAATCAGTTCATGCACCATCACAGTGGTCAACTCTTTTGGCTCAGTGTACTTGCGAACAAGCCTTAAAAACTTTTCCGCATTGCCGGTACTCTCCTGCGCCGCTGCAAGCTCTTTCCGCAGCGTTTG
>CAKUCT010000212.1 GCA_934643765.1 uncultured Oscillospiraceae bacterium | reverse complement strand
GGACTACTGGCAGTGGATGCGCTTTGCGATGTCGCTGATTTCCTGGATTGCGGTGCTGCTGATTATGACAGGGCGGAGCAATCCATCTTATAAGATGGCGTGGATTATACTGATCCTGGCCTTCCCGGTCGCGGGCATCACGATCTATCTGCTCTTCGGCGGCAACAAAGCCTCCAGCCGGGAAAACCGGAAGATGAGCCGGGTTGATCTTCTGGTGATGCAGCATCTGCACCAGGATAAAAAAATTCTGAAAAAGCTGGAGGAAACGGATCTTTCGGCCTGGAACCATGCACGCTATCTGCTTTCCAGCGCGCGCTACCCGGTCTATGACAACTCGGACGCCATCTATTTCCCCAGCGGCGAGAGCTGCTACGCGCGGATGCTTGAGGAGCTGGAAAAGGCGGAGCACTATATTTTTCTGGAGTTTTTCATCATCAACAACGGCAAGATGTGGGATTCGATTCTGGAGGTGCTGCACCGCAAGGCGATGCAGGGTGTGGACGTGCGGGTCATGTACGATGATTTTGGCTGCATCACGCGCCTTCCGATGCGCTACTGCAAAACACTGCGCGAGATGGGCATTCAGGCCCGCGTGTTCAATCCGTTCATTCCCGTGCTCTCCGGCCGGCTCAACAACCGCGACCACCGCAAGCTGATGATCATCGACGGCAAGGTCGGCTTCACGGGCGGCATCAATCTGGCCGACGAGTATATCAACGAAATTGAACGCTTCGGCAAGTGGAAGGACTGCGGCATTCTCGTTTCGGGCGAGGCCGTGTGGTCGATGGTCCTGATGTTCCTTGGCATCTGGGACTATGTGGCAAAGCTCGAGGAGGACGCCGAGGCGTTCCGCCCGGACTATCCGGCGCACGAAAAAACGGGCGGCTATCTTCAGCCGTTCGCGGACAGCCCGCTTGACAACGAGGATGTGGGCGCGACAATTTTCCAGAGCCTCATTCAGTCGGCCAGCCGCAAGGTCTGGATTATGACGCCGTATCTGATTCTGGACGACAAGATGATCTCAGCCCTTTGCGTGGCGGCCAAGACCGGCGTGGACGTGCGCATCATCACACCCGGCATTCCGGACAAATGGTATGTGCACGCGGTGACGCGGGCAAATTATGAGGTCCTGACTGAGGCGGGCGTGCGCATTTTTGAGTTCAAGCCCGGCTTTATCCACTCCAAGGTCTGCCTGACGGACGACCGGTACGCGGTGGTCGGGACGGTTAATATGGACTTCCGCAGCCTGTATCTGCACTTTGAAGACGCCGTCTATCTCTACGACAGTCCGGCCGTGGGGCAGGTGGCAAAGGATTTTGAAAGGACGTTCCCGGTCTGCCGGGAGATGACATACGCCAGATGCCGTCACGTGCATCTGTATCAGCGCGTCATCCGGACGCTGCTGCGCGTGTTCTCGCCGCTGCTGTAAGCGCGGCGCCTGATAGAGAAAGAAGGAGAAAGATGAGTCCGTTTTTACTGTTGGCTGCCATGGTTCCGGCAATTTTCCTGATGGTTCAGGTTTACCGGCTCGACAGCATTGAAAAAGAGCCCGCGCCGCTGCTGCTGCGGCTGGTGCTGTTCGGCGCAATTTCCGGTGTGGCGGCCGGGGTTCTGGAAAATCTGCTGTCGATCGCGCTTTCGTATGTCGTGCCGGAGGGCTCAATGGCCTATTTGGTCGTTGAAAATTTTCTGATTGTCGCGCTGGTCGAGGAGCTGTGCAAGCGATGGCCGGTGATGAAATTTGCGTGGAATCATCCGGCGTTTGATTTCCGGTTTGACGCGGTGGTGTACTGCGTGTTCTCCGCGCTCGGCTTTGCGGCGCTGGAAAACATTCTGTATGTAGCGCAGTTCGGGCTCAGTGTGGCCATTTCCCGGGCGCTGTTGTCCGTACCGGGGCACTTTTTCTTCGCGGTCTACATGGGCATCTATCTTGGCCAGGCGAAGATGGCCGAGCGGGCCGCGCAGCGCAGCTGGGTAGAGCTGCCGGACGACGAGAGCGGGCGGTACCTGCGCGCGAGCGTGGTCGTGCCGGTGCTGCTGCATGGCTTCTGGGATTTCAGCCTCAGCGTCGGCGGCGGGCTTATGACGGTGGTGTTCTATGTGTTCGTGGTTATCTTTTTCATCGATGCCTACCGCAAGCTCCGCTTCGCGGCCGGAACGGACGAGGAACTGTAAGTGCGGTCCGGAATTGGGCGTGATCAATAAAAAATATAACGATATGACGAAAATTTTTGGTCAAGTTCTTGCGGGATGCTAAAAGTAATTGTATAATGCAAATAGATTTTTAGGATTTGCGTTTGCATTCAAATTCAAAAACTCTTACGGTGGCATGATGCCGAGAACAGCTTTTCTGTGACGTGAGAGGCGAAATACACGGTAAGGGAGTTTTTGCAATGGCAGTCTTTTTTGTCAACGGCCAGCAGGTAGAGGTGCAGAAAAAGCAGACGCTTCTGCGTTATCTGCGCGACGAACTGAGGCTGACGTCTGTCAAAGACGGCTGTTCAGAGGGCGCATGCGGCGCATGCACCGTTCTGATTGAAGGCCAGCCGATGCGCGCCTGCACGCCGACGACAGACCGGCTGGAGGGAAAGCATATTCTGACCGTCGAGGGTCTGAGCGAGCAGGAAAAGGCGCTCTATACCTACGCCTACGGTGAGGCCGGAGCTGTGCAGTGCGGCTTCTGCATTCCGGGCATGGTGCTGTGCACCAAGGCGCTGCTTGACCGCAACCAGAACCCGACGGACGCGGAGATCAAGTACGCGCTGCGCAACAACTATTGCCGCTGTACGGGCTATGTGAAGATCATCGCGGCGGTGCGCCTGGCAGCAAAGATTTTAAGAGAGGGCGGCGCGGTTCCAGCCCCGTCTGAGACCGACTGGAAGGTCGGCTCCAGTGTCCACCGACTGGACGTGGCGGAAAAGGTACAGGGCTACGGCAAATATCCGGACGACTGCTATGTGCCGTATATGACCTATGGCTCCGCTGTGCGCGCGCAATACGCGCGGGCGCGCGTGAAATCCATCGACGCGTCCAAGGCGCTGGCCCTTCCGGGCGTGTGCGCGGTGCTGACGGCAGACGATATTCCGGGCTCCAATCTGGTCGGGCATATCAAGCACGATCAGTATACGCTTGTGCCCGTGGGCGGTCTGACGCACTACC
>CAKUCT010000211.1 GCA_934643765.1 uncultured Oscillospiraceae bacterium | reverse complement strand
AGAAGCAATGAAATGGACGAGCTCTGCCGCCTGCGGCGGAGCGAGGGATATGGAATTTGCTTCGACGAGCCTGCGGGACGAAACTCTGCGAGGCTAATTTCTGAAAAGAACCGGCGCCGCTTTTCGCGGCGCCGGTTCTTTTCAGCGTGAAAGGTATCTTGTCAAAAACTCTCTGGTTCTTTGCTCGCGCGGATGGTTGAAGATCTCTTCCGGCGCAGCATCCTCCAGAATCACGCCGCCGTCCATGAAGATCACGCGGTCGGATACGTCGCGCGCAAACGCCATCTCATGCGTCACGACCAGCATGGTAAAGCCCTCGCTGGCGAGCTTTTTCATAACGTCCAGCACCTCGCCCACCATCTCCGGGTCCAGCGCGCTCGTCGGCTCGTCGAAGAGGATGATGTCCGGGCTCATGGAAAGGGTTCTCGCAATCGCCACGCGCTGCTTCTGGCCGCCGGAGAGCTGGCCGGGCCGGGCGTTGCAGTAGGCCGACATACCGACCCGCTCCAGATAGTCCCGGGCGGTCTTTTCCGCCTCGCCGCGCTTGCGGTGCAGAACCGTCATCTGCGGGCAGACGCAGTTTTCCAGAGCGCTCATGTTATTGAACAGATTGAACTGCTGAAATACCATGCCGACGCGCGCGCGGTACTGCGAGAGGTTCATTTCTTTTCCCGCAATGTCCTTGCCTTCAAAGATGATCTTGCCGCCGGTCGGCTCTTCCAGAAGATTCACGCAGCGCAGCATCGTGCTCTTGCCGGAGCCGGACGAGCCGATGATGCTGATTACATCGCCCTTATTGACGGAAAAACTGATGTCGCGCAGAACCTGATGCGTTCCGAACGTCTTTTCCAGATGCTCCAGTCTCAGAATCTCTTCCATCGTTATTCCGCCCCCTTGACATGGATTTCTGCCTGTGAATCAGAGCCGCTGCCGCAGATGGTATAGGTATCGCTGCCAGCGAGCTTCTTCTCCGCCAGCCGCAGAAGCCGCGTGACCGTGAAGGTCAGGATGAAGTACAGAACACAGATGACCGTATAGGTCTGGAACGTCTGCAGATTGATACGCTTGATGACGCCCGCCATGTAGTAAAGCTCCGTCACGCCGATGACATTCAGAACGGAGGTATCCTTGATGTTGATGACAAACTCGTTGCTGATCGACGGCAGAATGTTCTGCATCACCTGCGGAATGACCACCTTCACCATGGCCTGGCTGTGTGTCATGCCGACGGAGTAGGCGCCCTCGAGCTGTCCCTTGTCCACGGAGATGATGCCGCCGCGGACGATCTCCGCCATGTAAGCGCCGGTGTTGATGGATACGATGAACACGCCCGCCGGAATGAGCGGCAGCGTGCTGCCGTCATTCAAGAACGCGTAGCCCCAGTAGATCACCATCGACTGCACCATCATTGGCGTGCCGCGGAAGACCTCGATGTAAACCGCGATGATGACGTTGACGATCTTGTGAAGCACACGCACCAGCGGATTTTTGGACTGCGGCGCGGTGCGGATGACGCCCGTCAGCAGACCGATCAGGAAGCCGGCGGCCGTACCGATCAGGGCGATGAGCATCGTATAGCCGACGCCGGAAAGCAGGTAGCTATGATATTGGCTGACAATTCCGAATACTTCTCTGATAAATTCCATCTTATCTCATCCGTTCTGTTGTAAATTCTTGCTGTTTACTTCTTACTTCTTGATGATGACAACCAGGTTGCTGTTATAGTAGCAGTCGGTAAAGTCGACCTGCTCTTCACGCTCTGCCGTGGGGCTCATGCCGGCGATGATGGCATCCACCGCGCCGGACTGAACGGCCGCAATCAGCGAATCCCACTCGTAGGAGTAGACTTCCAAACTCATGCCGAGCTCTGCTGCAATGTACTTTGCAACCTGCACATCGTAGCCGCTGGCGTAGAGGTTATCCTTGCCGGAGATGGGAACTGCGCCGTTGGCATCGGTTGTCTGCGTCCAGTTGAAGGGGGCGTAGGCGCATTCCATTGCGATCCGGAGCGTACCGTTGGAGGTGTCGGTGTTGGAAGACTGCAGGGCAATGGCCTCGCCCGCGTCGGTGTCGGGGTCTGCGCTGATGTGCACCATCTGGGCCATCAGCGCCTGACGGGTCTCGGTGGGGATGGTCGCCAGAATGTCATTGACGGTTGCAACCATCGGAGAGTCTGTCTTGAAGGCAACGGCAATGCCGGTGTCGCTGTCGCTTGCGGTAAAGCCGGTGTCGTTGTTGACAAACGGCAGATAGGTCAGCGTGTCGTCCTTGCCGCAAACTTCCAGAGCGGTGGGCTCTTCTGCGACGTAGCCGTCAATCGCGCCGGACTTCAGGGCGTTCAGAAGATCCGTGAAGTCGGGGTAGGACTTCTTTTCCACGCCGTCAATCTGATCGATGACATCGAGGTGGAAGGTGCCGGCCTGGCCGGCGATAACCGCGCCCTTGAGATCTGCGATGGTGGTAGCCTTGGAAAGGTCCGTCTTCTGCCGCGAACCGCAGGCGGTAAGCGCCAGGCAAAGGATGGCTGCTGCCAAAATGATGGATACTGTTCTTCTCATGATGTTTTCCTCCTTTAAAATCAGACGAAAAAACGGTCAAAGCAAAGTGCTTCGACCGTTGGTATCGGAAAAACCGTATCATTTGCAAATCGAATATAGCACTCCGCAAAAAATATTGCGACAGTCGTACAGATCTTCTCTGCACGCCCAACAACCGAGGTTCTCAAACACCGGGCCATTTCGGCGGAAGCACCTTTTACCTGCCGTCACAGACGTCCGAGCGTCTCAGGCAAGCGACTCATTGGTTCCGCGCCTCTATATATCTTTGAGTTTGACTGTTTATTTCGTTGGTTCACGAAATTGTCTTCCGTGATTTGTGCACATTATAGCACCGTCACAGGACAAATCAAGTCTTTTTTTCAAAATTCCTTATTTTTTTCACATCCGCTAAACTAAGCGCGCCGCCAGTGGAAATCTTTATGCAAAATTGCGAAGACCTTTCAGCGGCCGCTCCGGTCAAAATGCGTCAGATCCTTGATGACTTCACCCGCGATAATAAGCCCCACAACCGACGGCACAAACGCCGTCGAGCCCGGGATATCGCGCCGGTCGGTGCATTTTCTGGCCGTGCCGGGCGGGCAGATGCAGTGGTTGCGGCAGCT
>CAKUCT010000210.1 GCA_934643765.1 uncultured Oscillospiraceae bacterium | reverse complement strand
ACGTGGATTATTTGGACAAAATGCGTATCGAGAGTGCATTTTATAACCCTAAATCAAAGCCCAAGACTTGAGTGGGAGTAAAAACGAAATTGCCTGGAAGCCTTGAACCGCAAGGCTTTCCGGGCTTTTCTATTTGTGGAGCGTACCAGATTCGTACCAATGCTTATCTTTGGACATATTCTGCAAGCATTTGTGCAGCTTCGGTCTGCTTGTTAGGGTGTCGTCATGCTCCCCGTGGAGTTCTCGACTGTCGCTTATTTCCTTGTTCCCGCAATTCTTCTGACATCGAAAAAGCGGCTGCACAGTTGGGCGGCGTATTCCGGTCTGATGGCAGGCTTATTCTGCTACATGGCAATGATCGCGGCGGGCAGCATGATCTACGGACAGAATCCGCAGCTTAATATTTACATTTCGATGTTCTGCCACGGCTCCATTTACTTCTCCGGTTTCGTGACCATCGGCACGGAAGTATGCCGCGCAAAGGATGCGCCGAAGCTGGCGCTGAGGGTTGCATGGGTGGCAGTCCGTGCCGCCATGCTCCGCCCGTATGTTGTTGGCAGTAACCGGCTTCTGATCTACATTCTGCTGGATGCTGTCGCCGTCAAGAGAATTCTTCCAGAACACACATGGCCGCGTGCTCTGCCGCTATACTATCTTGCGGTCGCGGCGTTCGTGCTGCTCACCATCTGCGGCTTCTTCCGCAGAAATCAGAAGCAATATCATATATTCTCCGCTTTGCAGGCGGCCTGATCGGGAACGTTTTCCAGACGGTACCGTATGAAACAGCTCGTGATAACCGGCGCTGGAATCACGCACAGCAAAAATGGCTGGATAGTGCTTGCCGCAGCGCATCCTGTCCGGAACAAAACTGCCCAGAGGTCCTAATCTCAGAACCTCCGGGCAGTATTCATATGATCTATTTTTACTTTCGTCCAACGCGTTCCGATCAGAACATCCAATACACTTCGCCCTGAAAGGACATGACGGCCATCAGCAGTAAAAACGCCGCAGCAACGAAGAAAAAGAAGCCGCCTAAAACCGGCTTTAGCGGTCTGTTTTCCGTGATGTTTTTTGGGTTGGCCGGGTCGTAATACCCCGTTACCAGCTGCCCCACGCGGCCGCCGCCGAGATCCTGCCGGCTGTGATACTGGTAGGTCTGGCCGTTCACAGTGTACTCAAAGGTCGGGATATACACTGTATCGCGCATCAGCTCCTGGCCGCCGCCCTCGCGCTCTTCCCAGTGCTCCACGGTGTCTTTCTCAATATGCACCACTTTCATCGCCGTGCTCGCGCTGTAGCGGAGCTTATCGTCCTCATAGCCCTTATAAGCCCGCCGTCGCTGCCGGATGCCAAGCCAGACCAGCAGCGCAGCGAGCAGCAGCATCGCAATGCCCATCAGAATCTGCCCCATTCCTGCTCCTTTCGCCATATGTTCCATAAAATGTCAGCTAACCTCTTCAGAACCAGTATAGCCCAAAGGACCGGAATGTGCAATTCTTTTTCTCCAGATTTTAGAAATTTTATGGATAGGCGGCGCCCCTTCCCTGCTGCCGCTATCCCGCCAGGCGCTCAGAGAACCGCTTGGCCGGATGATAGGCAAGCAATGCGATGAAAATCATCAGCGCGGTCACAGACAGGCTGATCGGATACGCCGTCATAATTGTCCGGAAGCTTCTGCTCTGCGGAAACACGAACTGAATCCACGCGATGCGGACACCGCACACGCCGAGCATCGTCAAAAGCGCCGGCGCCATCGAAATGCCGAAGCCGCGCAGATAGCCGGACATCACCTCGTACAGCAGGCTGAACGAATGGGACACCATGATCAGCATCAGCCGGATATAGCCGGTCTCGATAACCTCCGGGTCGTTGTTGAAGATGGCCAGCAGCGATTTTCCAAAGAACAGAATCACAGAGATGCCCGCAGCCAGCATGATTGCGCCCTCAATCAGGCACAGCGCCAACGTTTTCTTGCAGCGGCGCAGCTCTCCTGCGCCAAAGTTCTGCCCGACAAACGTGGTGCACGCCTGCGAGAAAGAGTTGAGAATATCGTAAGTGATGATTTCAATGTTGAATGCCGCGCTGGACGCCGCCATGACTACGGTGCCGAGGCTGTTGATGGCGGACTGAATGACAATATTCGAAAGCGCAAACACTGCGCTCTGCAGGCCCGCCGGAACGCCGATCCGCAAAATTCGCTTCAGCGTCTGCAGACCCACCCGAAGCTGCTTCGGCTCGAGGTGAATCGCCTGCGTCGTCTTGCGGAGCCTGCGATAGAGAATCACGGAGCTGACGGCGTTTGAAATGACCGTCGCAATGGCCACGCCATTGACCGTCATATGCAGCACCGCAACAAAAAACAAATTGAGCGCCACATTCAGAACGCCCGAGGACGCCAGGGCCAGCAGCGGGATTTTTGTATCGCCGACGCTTCGGAAAATGGCCGCTTCAAAATTATACAGCAAAATCACCGGCATACCGGCAAGATAGATACGCAGATACAAAAGCGCCAGCGGGAACACGTCGTCCGGTACGTTGAGCACACCGAGCAGCGGCGCGGCAACCAACTCGCCCAGCAGCGCCACGATAAGCCCGCCAAGCACCGCAACCAGGACAGAAGTATGTACCGCCTTCTGCACCGTCTCCCTTTCACCCTGCCCGATTGCGTGGGCAATGACCACATTTGCGCCAAGCGCAATGCCAATAAACAAGTTGACAATCAGTCCGATAATCGGGCTGTTGGCCCCGACGGCCGCCACAGACGCTGTGCGCGCCGCGCCGGTAAAGTTGCCGACAACCGCCACGTCAGACGCATTAAAAAGCTGCTCCAGAATTGCCGTCGCCGCAACCGGCATCGCAAACTGTGGCAGCTTGTTCCAGATCGGGCCATGCAGCATATCCAGCTGCCGTCTTCCGGTTTTCTCTCTCATTTTTGCATGTCATCTCAGCTTTACCCATATTTACAAGCGAATTTGCCCTTGCTAGTATAACGCTTCCGTACCCGCTTGTCCAGTATGCGGCAAGCTATTTTCTGGCAAGTAAGCGTCAGTTGACAAGGGCACACGCGCTTGCGGGACGGACTAGGCCGTCGTCTACTGTGTTATTGTCCTCGGCTTGCGTCAGCAAGCCTTCGTCCGCTGCCTTGCAGACAACGCCCCAGACCGGCCGGCAA
>CAKUCT010000209.1 GCA_934643765.1 uncultured Oscillospiraceae bacterium | reverse complement strand
GACGGCGCCTGCCTGGCTGCCGCTGCATTCTCCGGTCTGTACACCTACAACGCAGAAGGCAAGACCGAGCCCGCCTGCGCCACCGGCTACACCGTCTCTGACGACGGCCTGACCTACACCGTCACCCTGAAGGACGGCCTGAAGTGGTCCGATGGCAGCGACCTGACCGCTGCTGACTTCGAGTATTCCTGGAAGCGCGCTGCTGCGACCGCTACGGCTGCCGACTACGGCTACATGTTCGCAGGCATTGAGGGTTATCCCGATGACCTGAACGTCACGGCTGTTGACGACACCACCTTCGAGTTCGTTCTGACGGCTCCTTGCGCATACATGGAAGACCTGATGGCGTTCCCGACCTTCTTCCCGGTCAAGCAGTCCGAAGTGGAAGGCTTTGCCGACTGGCAGACCGCGCCCGGCGGCTGGTGCCAGAATGCAGGCTTTGTTTCCAACGGCCCGTTCGTCTGCACCGCATGGGACCACGACGTCTCCATGACCTACGAAAAGAACCCGTACTGGTACGGCGCTGACGATGTCGAGCTGCAGAAGATTGAGTTCATGCTCTCCGCTGACGACACTGCGATCTACGCTGCTTACAACGCAGGCAACGTTGACTTCATCGACACGGTTCCGAACGATGAGATCCAGTCCCTGCTGGACAGCCCCGAGTTCTACATTGTTGACAACCTCGGCACCTACTACGCAGCGTTCAACTGCAAGTCTCCGCTGTTTGCCGACAAGACCCCGGAGCAGGCTGCCTGCATGCGCGAGGCGTTCTCCCTGCTCATTGACCGCGACTACATTGTTGAGAACGTCGGTCAGTCCGGCCAGGTTCCCGCCAACTCCTTCATTCCGCTCGGTATGGCCGACGGCAACGGCGGCGTGTTCAAGGCCGATGTTGATGATGGCTACTTCGATGTCTATGGCATCAACGACAACTATGACGCAACCGTTGAAGAGGCCCGCACACTTCTGAAGGCTGCCGGCTACAAGTTCGGCGACGACGGCATGCTCTCCGACGAGACCCCGATCTCCGTTGAGTACCTGACCAACAACGGTTCCGGTCACATTGCAGTCGCAGAAGCGATGCAGCAGGACCTTGCTGTTCTCGGCATTGAGATGACCATTCAGTCCCAGGACTGGAACGTCTTCCTCGAGGAGCGCAAGAACGGCAACTTCGACTTCTGCCGTGAAGGCTGGCTCGCAGACTTCAACGACCCGATCAACATGCTCGAGATGTGGATCACCACCTCCGGCAACAACGACTGCCAGTATGGCCGCGTTGGCTAAAAGCTAGAAAAATCACCCGACTTCGGTCGGGTGATTTTTTTCGGTCAAAAACTTGTTTTTGACCGATTAGGATGCAGTCTGTGCGCGCAGACTTTTGCGCGCAGCGCAAAAGTCCACACTTACAGACTGAGAAGTGTTTTTCGCCACGCACAGGTCGCGGCGAAAAACAGATTTCTATTTGATTTGCCGCCTGCGGGCGGCAAACTCCGGCAAAAAGCACCGGGAGCGGATGCTGGCGATTTCTGGTTGCATTCGGCGCGAAAGCTGTTATAATAATGCGCGAATGCTTGGCGGCGGGGCCGCGGGATGGGAGAAAGAGAGAATGAAGAAATCGGTCAGAATTTTGCTGATTGTCCTGGCGGTGGTGCTGGTGCTTGGCGGCGCGGGCGCGTTTGTGCTGCTGCGGCTGGATCATCAGGCGAAGCAGGCGCACGCGCAGCTGGCAAGCGCCCTGGAAGCGCGGGAAAGCTGGCTTTGCGATACGCGTGTGCGGCTCACGGAAAACGGTGTGGAAATCGGCTCGTATTCCCTGGAGGATCTGGGACTGGCGCAGAGCGTGCGCGCGGCGTTGACAGGCGGTTTGTCACAGACAGACCTGCTGCCGGAAAATGAATTTGAGGCGCTGGGGATTGGCAACCGGCTTTCCTGGCGCGCGGGCAGCACGGCCCAGGCGCACGATGCGGCGCTGAATCTGGAAGATCTGGATGTGACGGCGCCGGAGGCGGACGCGGCGCGCATTGTGCGCGAAGCGCCGCAGGACGCGCATGTTGCGTTTGAAGACGGGAAATTTACCGTTGTGGAGGCTGTGGACGGCAACACGCTGCAAGACGGGGCGGTGGCGCAGGCCATAGCGCGTGCGCTTGAAAATGTGGCGGACGCGGGGCAGGCCCCGCAGACGTTTACCGCCGAGCTTACGGATGAAGATTGCTATGTGCTGCCGGAAATTACAACGGAAAACACGAAATTTGATGTGCAGAAGAGCTTTGAAGAAGAAATCCGCGGCTTTTTGCTGACGGTGGACTTCGGAAAGGCCGCACCGCAGCTTGGCTTTGAGGAGCCGGTACAGAAAATTTCCGAGGCGCAGGCAAGAGAATTTGTCTCCCTGGACGCGGACGGCACTGTTACGGCGGACGAAGCGGCGGTGCGCGCACTGGTGGATACATGGGCGGAAGACTATGATATTCCGTACACCAAGTATCTGTTTGATTCGGAAATCGACGGCTATGTTCCGCTGCAGTTTCTGGATGTGAGCTATCTGACCGACCGGGACGCGCTGACGCAGGAAATCTGCGAACGCCTGCGGACACTGGACGGCGGCGAGCTGACGCCAGAGATTGTCTGCTACCGCGGCGAAGAGCCGTTTGAAATCAAGGACACCTATATTGAGGTCGATATTACGAACCAGCGTGTGACATTCTATAAAGATGGGGAGTTGATCGTCTCAACGGATGTTGTAACCGGGCTTCCGGATGGGCACCAGACGATCACGGGCCTTTATTACACGTATTATAAGACAACGGATATCTGGCTCGACGGGCCGGACTATCACGTCTTCGTCAAATACTGGGTCAGCATCACGGACCTTTATGGTCTGCACGACGCGTCGTGGCGCTCCAAATTCGGCAGCGACTACTATCTCTACGCCGGTTCGCACGGCTGTGTCAACACGCCGGAGGAGGCCATGAAGACGATCTATGACAACGTGACCGACGGCATTCCAATCATCAGCTACCACCACGAGCGGCCGGTACAGGAAGAGGCGCAGACAGAAGAAACATTAGAATAGCTTATAGTAAACTTAATTATAAGTAATTTTTCTTATGAAAAACGCGAAGTGCCGGAACGCGGCGCTTCGCGTTTTCTGTGGAATTTTCCTTGTTGCAGGG
>CAKUCT010000208.1 GCA_934643765.1 uncultured Oscillospiraceae bacterium | reverse complement strand
AGAGACATTCCGGAAGAGCATCTGCTCAAAAAGCGGCACCTTCCCGGACGTCATCGCCGCGCAGATCTGCATCATAGAAACGGACAGCGCAGACCCGATCATGCAGAAAATTCCCATATATTTTGCTTTGCGCGCCGCTTTGTTATCAGATAAAGCTGGGCTTTCACATGCCGCGGCCGGCGCAGCTTCCACACGCTGTGTTTCCTGTTCCATAAATTTTTCAAAACCTGCTTTCTGTCAGTCTGCTCTTCATTCTACAGCCGCGCCACTCCTGTGTCAAGCAGCATAAAGAGGCCGCTCCCTGCGTCCCCTGCAGGAAGCGGCCCGGCTTCAGATTCGGATTTTCCCCTCCCGCAGGTGGGCCAGCACGTACTTTTCCGGCTCGTCGACGGGCTTTGTGATGCCGGTGCGGCGGTGTTTACTGAGACCGCCCGCCATATTGGGCGTATCGCCCGTCAGAAACGCTGCGCGGAAGACGGCCTGCTCGCCGTACTTTTCGCGCAGCGCGTCTACCGTCCGGTCAAGTTTTGAAAGCTTTTCATAGTCTGCCACGTCAAACAAGCTCGCCTGCCGCTGATTGGTCGCCATCAGATGCGTCACCTGCACCCCGAGCTGGCGCAGCGGCGTTCTCCCGTCCCACATGGTCCGCAGCAGCGCGCGGGACACCTCATAGAGCTCCTGCGTGACGTTGGTCGCTGCGGCCAGCTGCCGCTGGTGCGACCAGTTTTCAAATGCGCTCGAGCGCAGCTGTACCGTAACGCAGCTGCCCGCCTGATCGTCGCGGCGCAGGCGCGTGCCGACCGTCTCACACAAAGACAGCAGCACCTGATCCGCAGCAGAAAACTCCGTCACATCGCGCGTCGTCGTCACAGCATTTCCATAGCCCTTATTGGGCGCGGGCGCGCTGGACACCACACCGGCGTCCTTTCCGTTGGCAAACTGCCAGATGATGCTCCCCTGCTTCCCGAGCTTGCGCACCAGAAACGCCGGATCCGACTTTGCCAGCTGGCCGATGCTGGTAATTCCCATGCGCCGGAGCTTCTGCTCTGTCGCTCTGCCGACCATAAAAAGCTCACGCACCGGAAGCGGCCACAGCTTCCGCTCCAGCTCCTGCGGAAACAGTGTGATTACCTTGTCCGGCTTTTCCAGCTCGCCCGCCATCTTGGCCAGCAGCTTGTTGCATGAAATGCCGACGTTGACCGTAAAGCCAAGTTCTTTTGCAATCCGGTCCTTGAGCCGCTGCGCGGCGAGCACGGGCGGACCGTAAAGCCCGCTCGTCCCTGTCATATCGACCCACGCCTCGTCGATCGAATACTGCTCCACCACCGGGGAAATTTCCCCCAGCAGCGCCATCAGCCGCCGCGATGAGGCAACATACAGCTCATAATCGGGCTCCGCCACAACCAGGTTCGGGCACTTGTCGCGCGCCATGCCGAGCGGCTCTCCGGTCTTGACGCCGTATTTTCTGGCCGGTGTACTTTTGGCCAAAACGATGCTGGTGCGCAGATTTTTATCGTTTGCGATCACCGACGGAATCTCACGCAGGTCCGGCGTCCGCCCCTCCACCAGCGTGCGGTAGGCCGCCGTCCAGGACAAAAACGCGCTGTTCACATCAATATGAAACCAGATTTTCTCCGCCATCAGTAGACCTCCCGGAACAGCGTCCACCGGTGCGTGCGGACGGTATAGCGCAGCTCATAGAGCTTCTCTGCGCCGTCCAGCAGCGCCCTGCAGAGGTAGACAAAGGTCTCAATGCCAACGTACTCCACCCGCCGGCTGTCCACAATTTCCGTGATATGCACCGTGTGGAGCTGATGCGCGCCGTCTTCAAAGCGAAAGCGCAGCGGCGCAATCTGGCCGTCGGCGCCGCAGCTGGCCAGCACCTGCACCGGCAGGTTTCGGTTTGGCATGATCCTCGCCTCTTTTCTAAAACGTTTGTTTTATTATATAATAATTTTTTCGCTCTGGCAAGCCCCTATCCCCATTTGGCAGGATGTTCCTTGACACGATGTGGTATAATGAAAATAAGATTTGCCGGAGGAGGTGTCCGTGCATGGCTGCAGCCGGTGTCAAGATCGTGGCGAAGAACCAGAAGGCGTACCACGAGTATTTCATCGAAGAAAAATTTGAAGCCGGTATTGAGCTCTCCGGCACCGAAGTCAAATCCATCCGCCTTGGCAGCATCAGCCTCAAAGAAGCCTGGTGCCAGATCAAGGACGGCCAGCTTTTCATCCGCCAGATGCACATTGCCCCCTATGAGCAGGGCAATATTTTCAACAAAGACCCTCTGCGGCCGCGGCGGCTTCTGATGCACAAGCGCGAGATTGCCCGCCTCTTCGGCAAGGTCAAGCAGGACGGCTACGCGCTGATTCCGCTCTCGGTCTACTTCAAGGGTTCGCTCGTGAAGGTAGAAATTGCGCTGGCCAAGGGTAAAAAGCTCTATGACAAACGCGACGACGCGGCCAAGAAAGACGCCAAACGGCAGATTGACCGCGCAATGAAAGGAAGATAAGTATGGAAAATCCCATTATGACACTTACCATGGAAGACGGCGGCAAGATCGTCGCCGAGCTCTACCCCGAAAAGGCGCCGCAGTCGGTGCGCAATTTTATAAGCCTTGCCAATAAGGGCTTTTACGACGGCCTGATTTTCCACCGCGTCATCTCCGGCTTCATGATCCAGGGCGGCTGCCCGCAGGGAACCGGCATGGGCGGCCCCGGCTACTGCATCAAGGGTGAGTTCAAGCTCAACGGCGTGAAGAACAACCTCAGCCACAAGCGCGGCGTTCTGTCCATGGCGCGCGCACAGTCTCCGAACTCGGCCGGCAGCCAGTTCTTCATCATGCACGAAGACGGCGAGTTTCTGGACGGCCAGTACGCGGCCTTTGGCAAGGTGCTTGAGGGCATGGACGTGGTCGACAAGATTGCAGCCGTGAAGACCGACGGCAGCGACCGTCCGCTCACCGAGCAGAAGATCGCCACCATCCGCGTCGACACAAAGGGCGAGGAATATCCCGAGCCTGACAAGCTGCGCGATCCTTACGGCCGGTTCTGATATCAAAAAAGCTCCGCTTTTTGTTTCATATTGTCAGTTATTTAAACACCAAACCGATTCTTTTGTATTTGTCGGTTTTTAACACCAAACCGATTATGGTTTTGTGCGTGGCGAAGCCA
>CAKUCT010000207.1 GCA_934643765.1 uncultured Oscillospiraceae bacterium | reverse complement strand
AGCACAACGCTTCCATTTCCGGCGCCGAGTGCGGATGTCAGGCCGAGATCGGCGCGGCATGTTCCATGGCGGCGGCCGCTATGGGCGAGCTGACGGGGCTCACCATCGACGAGCAGGAATACGCCGCCGAGATCGCCATGGAGCACCATCTGGGTCTGACCTGCGACCCCATCTGCGGCCTTGTCCAGATCCCCTGTATCGAGCGCAACGCCGTCGCCGCCAAGCGTGCCATCGACGCATCGAACCTTGCGCACATGCTGGTCGGCACGAGAACCATCTCCTTTGACATGGTTGTGCGCACCATGTATGAGACCGGCATCAACATCAGCCGCGCCTTCCGCGAAACCTCCGAGGGCGGCCTGGCCCGGCTCTACAGCCGCCGCGGCGCCATCGGCTCGTAACGCAGCGCTCCTATTTCGAAGCATTTTACAAACGAAAGCCGGAATTCCTACGCTTACCTACCACGAAACCACCGAAGAAGAAAAAGCCGTCATCTCGAACTGGCAGTACAACGGCGACTATGCCATCTACAACATGCCGCCCTATGACGAACAGAAACAGCAGGGCCGCGGTCTTGCCAATCCAAAAAACCACTTTGTGTCCTTTTATGACGGCAGCACGTTGGTCGGCTTTATCAACCTCTTAGAAGAAGAAACAGCAGTCTTTTTCGGCATCGGCGTCGCGCCCGCCCATTGCAGCCGCGGCTACGGCCAGCAGCTGACAAAAGCCGCGTGCGCGCTTTCCGCGAAGCTCTACCCCGAAAAGCCCCTCTATCTCGAGGTCCGCACTTGGAACGTCCGCGCCGTTCGCTGCTATGAAAAAGCAGGCTTCCGCATCACAGGCGCGCCTATCCATCAGGCCACGTCCATAGGAGACGGCGTCTTCTACCATATGGTATATACCCCCTGACGCAACGCAAACGCGCCCCGCCTTCCGGTGGGGCGCGCATTTTATTATGAATCCAGTTCCAGGCGCATCAGCACCAGCTCCTGCCAGCCGTTCCGGCCCCGGAAGCCCCTGGGGTTGCGTCCGAACTCCCGGAAGCCGGCAGACGCATACAGCCGGACAGCAGCTGTGTTCTCCACCACAACCGCAAGCTCCAGCTGCAAGTGCCCCGCCTGCTTTGCACACTCGATACACGCGAGCGTCAGCGCTCTTCCAATGCCCCTGCCCCAGTACGCCTGCTCGACGGCGATGCCGAATTCCGCGCGGTGGCGGAGCTTTTCCTGACTGCCTACCGGTTCAAAGCCCGCTGTGCCGGCGATTTTGCCGTCTATCATTGCGCAGATCTCAATCGCGTTTTCACTCTGATTCTTTTCTTTGAGAAACGCCGCTTCTTGCTCTACAGTAAACGAATTTTCCTCCGGATAGGTCAGCAGAAAATCCGTCTGCTCGTGCGTCAGATTAAAATTGCGAAGCACCTCCTGCGCGTCGCCCTCGTTCGCGCTGCGAAGCAGACACGGCGTGCCGTCCTTCAGCGTAAGCTCCTTCTGATACTGCATGTGTCTTCCCCTTTCAAAGCACGCGCCTGCGTGCACGGCAGAATTCTTTGTTTTTATGATATCATCCGGCAGGGCAAAAGAAAAGCGCCAATTTCCGTCCGCTCCGGCCTTTTATGGTTGAAAAAAAGCAGCCTGCGCTCTATAATAAAGAAAATTCCAGTTGGCCGCCTCTGCGGCCGCAAGAAGGAGAACAAACTATGAAATTAGGTATCGTCGGCCTGCCGAACGTCGGCAAGTCCACGCTGTTCAATGCCATCACAAATGCAGGCGTCGCCGCAGACAACTACGCCTTCTGCACCATCGACCCGAACGTCGGCGTCGTCTCCGTGCCGGACAAGCGGCTGGAGTGGCTGCGTGACCAGCATAATCCCAAGAAGTTCACCCCCGCTGTCATTGAGTTTGTCGACATCGCGGGCCTGGTCAAGGGCGCGTCCAAGGGCGAGGGCCTGGGCAACAAGTTCCTGTCCAACATCCGCGGCTGCGACGCGATTGTCCATGTCGTGCGCTGCTTTGAAGACCCGAACGTCACTCACGTCGAGGGCTCGACAGACCCCCTGCGCGATATTGAGATCATCAACACCGAACTCATCATGGCCGACCTTGAAATGATCGACCGCCGCATCGACAAGGCGCAGAAAAACGCCAAGGGCGGCGACAAGCGCTTCAATCACGAGGTCGAGGTTTTCACGGCGCTTCGCGACTATATGAACGAAGGCAATCTCGCCCGCACATTTGAGTGCAGCGATGATGACGCCGCCATGATCGCAACGAGTGATCTGCTGACGCTCCGCAAGACCATCTACGCCGCGAACCTCGGCGAAAACGAAGTCAACAGCCCGGAATCGAGCAAGCATTTCATGGCCGTCCAGAAGCTTGCCGAACAGGAGGGCAGTCAGGTGCTCCCGATCTGTGCAAAGCTCGAGGCCGATATCGCCGAGTTGGACGATCTGGAAGAGAAAGCCATGTTCATGGAAGAGCTCGGTCTGGAGGAGTCCGGTCTTGACCGGCTGATTCAGTGCAGCTACAGTCTGCTCGGCCTCATCTCCTTCCTCACCGCCGGCCCCGACGAGTGCCGCGCCTGGACCATCAAGAACGGCACCAAGGCTCCGCAGGCGGCGGGCAAGATTCACTCCGACTTTGAGCGCGGCTTCATTCGCGCCGAGGTCATTGCCTTTGACGATCTCAAGGCCTGCGGCACACTGGCCGCCGCGAAGGCAAAGGGTCTTCTCAGAAGCGAAGGCAAGGAGTATGTGATGAAGGACGGCGACGTCGTCAACTTCCTCTTCAACGTCTAATCCATTCAAAAAAGCCAGAGGCTTTTTTGAATCATGCTTGCGCTCCGACCCGCGCGTTTTTGCAGGCTCCGCCTGCAAAAACACACTCTCTTCGCGTAAAGTATTTTTCCGGTCGGCGGAGCCGCCGGATAAAATGAATTCTTATTTGTTCGCCGACTCCAGGCGGCGAACGCTTTGCACCAACGATTCTAAGGCGGAAAAGCCGCCAAGAATTTGTTTGATCTGCGAGACAATTTGATAGACATAACAAAGCCGGAAGAAGCAGATGCTTCTCCCGGCTCAGCGTGTCAAAAAAGCCTTTTTGACACGCTGAGGCAGTTTTTCAAACTTTAAAAAAGTTTGAAAAACTGGTTGATTGAACGCGAAAGACACCCCTGATG
>CAKUCT010000206.1 GCA_934643765.1 uncultured Oscillospiraceae bacterium | reverse complement strand
GAGCTCGGCCTGCGGCAGTCGGACGCGCTGTTTTCACACGTCAAGCGCCTGCCGGAACTGATGACGGAGCTTTTCCAGACGCTCCCGCGCGGCGAAATCCGCGCTGTCGGCGCTTCGACCCGGCCCAGGGCCGTGGAGGGCTCTTACATGCCGTGCTTCCTGGCCGGCAGCTCGCAGGCGCAGAACCTTGCGACGGTGCTCGGCGTGCCGTTTTATGCCTTTTCCCATCAGCAGGGGCACATCGCGGCGGCCTGCTGGTCTTCTAACCGCATGGATCTGATGGACCGGCCGCACCTGGCCTGGCACCTGTCGGGCGGAACGACGGAGCTGCTGCTCGTGACGCCGGGACACAAGAACGTAAACGCGGAAAAAATCGGCGGCACGCAGGATATTTCGGCCGGGCAGCTCATTGACCGGACCGGCAACACCCTTGGCCTTCGCTTTCCGGCGGGCAAGGAGATTGACCGGCTGAGCCGGGAATCGGACTGCAAGGAACGCTTCCGGGTGAAGCTGAACGGACTGGAATTTTCGTTTTCGGGCTTAGAGAATAAAATGCACGCGTTTTATGAGGTAAACAAAAACCCTGCCGATACGGCAAAGTACGTTCTGAACTGCGTGTGCTCGTGCATCGTTTCTGTGACGCGCGAGGCGCTGAAGCAGTATCCGGGTTTTCCGGTTGTCTTTTCTGGCGGCGTTGCGTCCAATGTGCAGCTGCGCGAAAGCTGCCAGGGCTTTGAGGCTGTTTTCTCGCCGCCCGAATTTTCAACGGACAACGCCATGGGCATCGCCGTTCTCACATGGCTGCAAGGAGCGGAATGATGGAACAACAGATTCTCGATGTCAGCCAGGTCAACGAATACATCAAGGGCATGATGGACGGCGACGAGCTGCTTTCCGGGCTCTGCATCCGCGGAGAGCTCAGTAACTATAAAGTCTATCCCTCGGGCCACCACTATTTTACCATGAAGGACGCGGGCGGTGCGCTGCGGTGCGTCATGTTCCGCTCCAGCGCGGCGCGTCTTCGCTTCCGGCCGGAAAACGGCATGAAGGTGCTGGCCATGGGCCGCATTACCGTCTTTCCGCGCGACGGCGCGTATCAGCTCTACTGCAGCGATCTGACGCCGGACGGCGTGGGCGATCTGTATGTGGCCTTTGAGCAGCTCAAGCAGAAGCTCGCTGCGGAGGGCCTTTTTGACGCGCAGTATAAAAAGCCGCTGCCGCCGTTTCCGCACCGCATTGCAATCATCACCTCCGGCGCGGGCGCGGCGATTATGGATATGCTGCGGATTCTCGGCAAGCGGTATCCTTTGAGCAAGGTTGTGATTCTGCCTGTGCGCGTGCAGGGGCAGGAGGCTCCGGCGGAAATCGCGGGCGCCATCCGCTACGCGAACAAGTACCAGGTCGCAGACGTCATCATCACGGGCCGCGGCGGCGGCTCGATGGAAGATTTGTGGGCCTTTAACGATGAGCGTGTGGCGCGGGCAATTTTTGCGTCACAAATTCCGGTCGTCAGCGCTGTCGGCCATGAGCCGGACGTGACAATTTCAGATTTTGTCGCCGATGTGCGCGCGGCGACGCCGTCGAATGCGGCGGAGCTCGTCACGCCCGATCAGAACGATCTGCGGCAGTATCTGCTCTCGAGCCAGATGCGTATGGCGCAGGCGCTGCAGAAGCGCCTGAAGCTGGAGCGCAGGACATTGGATAGTCTCAAGAGCCGGAAGGTGCTGCAGAGTCCGATCAATTATGTAAACGAAAAACGGCTGCTGCTCGACCACAGCGCGCAGCGCCTCGGCGCGGCGGCGCAGAAAAATCTGGCCTCGCAGAAGCAGCGCTTCATCCACCTGACGGCTAAGCTTGACGCGCTGAGCCCGCTGAAAGTACTTGCGCGCGGCTACAGCCTGGTTCTGACAGACGATGGCCGCGTGGTGCAGCGCGCCGGGCAGGTGAAGCCCGGTGATACAGTTGACATAAAACTACATGAGGGGCAGATTTCTGCCGCTGTGATATCGGTACGGGAGGAAGACGATGGCGAAAAAATCACAAAGCTTTGAGCAGTCGATCACACGGCTCGATGAAATTGTCCGCCTGCTGGAGCAGGGAAACGTTCCGCTGGAAGATGCGCTGAAGCTGTTTCAGGAGGGAACGGGGCTTGTCGATACCTGCGGCAAGCTGCTGGACAAGGCAGAGCTGGAGGTCGTAAAACTGATGAAAACCGCCGACGGTACACCGGCAGAAACGGAGTTTGAGCGCGATGATGTTTAAAGACGTGATGGAAAGCTACCAGCGGAAGGTAGAGACATACCTGCAGAGCTTTTTTACGGACGATCTGCCGCAGAAGCAGCTGTTTGACGCGATGCGCTACAGTCTGCTCGCGGGCGGCAAACGAATCCGGCCGATTCTGGTGCTGGAATTCTGCAGAGTCTGCGGCGGGGATACGGACGCGGCGATGCCCTTTGCGGCGGCCATCGAGATGATCCACACCTACAGCCTGATCCACGACGATCTTCCCTGCATGGACAATGACGACTACCGCCGCGGCCGGCTGACGAACCACAAGGTCTTCGGCGAGGCAAACGCGGTTCTGGCGGGCGACGCGCTTCTGACGGCGGCGTTCGGCGTTGCGGCAAGCGCTAATCTTCCGCCGGAGCGGATTGTAAAGGCCGTGTCGCTGCTGTCTTTGTGCGCTGGCGAGCGCGGCATGGTCGGCGGCCAGGTGCTGGACTTAGCAGGTGAGCAGCTGGTTCTCACGGAGGATGAAATTTATACGCTGCACCGGCTCAAGACGGGCGCGCTCATTTCGGCTGCCTGCCGTCTTGGCGTCACGGCCGCGGGCGGAAGCGACGCGCAACTGCAGGCGGCGGATGATTATGCGCAGGCCCTTGGCCTTGCGTTCCAGACGAGAGACGATATGCTGGACGTGCTGGGCGACTCCGGCAAAATGGGCAAGGCCACCGGCATGGACGAAAACAAGAACACGTTTGTCCGGCTTTACGGCGTCGGCGCGTGCTCGAAGCTCATTGAAAAGCAGACGCAGCTTGCCATCGGCGCGCTGGGCTGCTTTGAAGACTCCGATTTCCTGAAAGAGCTTTCCCTGAAGCTCGCCATCCGGGAGTGCTGATCCGCTGGCTTCTATGAAAAGAAAATTATGTAAACCCATGAGGGAGGTGCGCTGCATGCCG
>CAKUCT010000205.1 GCA_934643765.1 uncultured Oscillospiraceae bacterium | reverse complement strand
CCCGTATGCAAACCGCGACTACCGCACCGTGAACCCCGCCTACGGCACCATGGAGGACTTCCGCGCGCTTGTGCAGGAGATTCACGCGCGCGGCATGAAGTGCATGATTGATGTTGTGTACAATCACACATCGCCCGATTCCACACTCTACCATACGCACCCCGAATTTTTCTACCGCGGCGCGGACGGCAGGCCCGGCAACAAAATGGGCGACTGGTCGGACGTCATCGATCTGGATTACCAAAACAAAGACCTCTGGGCCTATCAGATGGAAAGCCTCCGGTTCTGGGCCGGGATCGTCGACGGTTTCCGCTGCGATGTTGCGTCGTTTGTCCCGCTCGCGTTCTGGAAGGCCGCGCGGCAGGCTGTGGCTGAGGTGAACCCCGGCTGCATCTGGCTGGCAGAGACTGTACACCAGAGCTTCGGCTGCCTTGCCCGCTACCGCGGCGTGCGCTCCGAGCTGGACTACGATATGTATGAAGCATTCGACCTGGAGTATGAATACGACATCCGCGAGGCGTTTGACAAATACCTGCAGGGAAAAATCTCTCTGAGCCACTATCTCGACATGCTGAACTTCCAGGAGGCCATCTATCCCGCAAACTACAACAAGCTCCGCTTCCTGGAAAACCACGATCAGCCGCGCATCTGCTCGTATGTCCGTGACGAGACGGCGCTTCGGAACTACACCGCCATGCTGTATTTCCTCAAGGGTACAACGCTTCTGTACGCCGGACAGGAATTTGAAAACGAGCATCTTCCGAGTCTGTTTGAAAAAGAGCCAATCGACACGCACACAGGCCGCGACCTGACGCCGCTTCTGCAAACGCTCTACGCCATCAAGCAGCAGCTTGGCCCCGGCGACTTCTTCCGCGCCGAAGCAGACGACGCACACGACATTGCCGTCATGCAGCGCGCTGGCAAGGATATGCGCTTTGTGGGCGTCTTCAGCCTCAAGGGCGCATCCAGCAGCGTTCCAGTCCCGCTGCCGGACGGAAGCTATGAAAACCTGATAGACGGCGCTGTGTGCCGCGTAGAAGGCGGCAGCCTTCTGTGCGCCGGTGCTCCTATCATTCTGAAGACCACCGCGCCGCTGTAATTGATCTCAAAGGCCGCAGGCTTTCGCCTGCGGCCTTCGTTTTTATTTTGTCATATCGACCAGAACCTTGATCTTCTTACCCGCGCCCTTGCTCAGCTCACGGAACTCGTCCGTGGCCTGCTCCAGAGCGACAACCTCACTTATAATGCCGGTAAAGTCCTGCGGCTGCTCAGAGAGCAGCTTGATGCAGGTTTTGAAGTCCTCGTCCGTATAGACATAGGTGCCCTGGATGTTCACCTCGCGCGTGACCACGCTCTGCATGTTGAGCGTCACCATCGGCGCGGCATTGCCGACCCAGACGACCTGGCCGTGATTCTTGACATAGGTCACGGACTGCTGAACCGTCGGCGTGGCGCCGACCGCCTCAATGGCGATGTCAATCGTGTCGCGGATGCCGTACGTCTTAAGCTCCGCGTCAATATCCGCCCGGCCGTTGATGGTGATGTCCGCGCCGTGGCGGCGCGCCAGCTCCAGCCGGTCCTCGCTCAGATCGATCATCACGATCTTCCCTGCGCCAAGCAGCTTGCAGACCTTCAGAACCATCAGGCCGATCGTGCCCGCGCCGCAGATCATCACCGTCTTGCCCTCTACCGGCATTGCCTGTTTGACCGCGCGGTAGCCCACAGCAAAGGGTTCAATGAGCGCGCCGACCTCGAAGCTGATATTGTCCGGCAGTTTGCAGATATTTTCCGCGCGGACGCAGAACTCATCTTCAAACGCGCCGTTGCAGGACATGGTGCCCATAAACTCACGCTCGGCGCAGATATTGATCAGCCCCTGCTTGCAATATGTGCAGTGACCGCAGTTAAAAATCGGCTGTACCGTCACGCGGTCGCCGACCGAAAGGCCCGTTACGCCCTCGCCGATGGCCGAAATTTCGCCGGACATCTCATGGCCCATGACCATGGGGGCCGTGCGTCTGCCGGTTGTGCCCAGAAAACCGTGCACGTCCGAGCCGCAGATGCCGACATACCGGCTGCGCACGCGGACCTCGCCCGCCTTCGGCTGCGGCACGTCCCACTGCTGAATTTCCATCTGCTCCGGCCCAAGATAAACCAATGCTCTCATCTGTCAATCCTCCATGCATCTCACTGTATCAACTGCGCCCGGCGAAACCGCCGGGCGCAGAATGATTGATCCATCGTTTTTTATGCGAACTGCTCTGAAAATCAGGCGCGCTCCACGGTGCCTTCCCAGGTGTCCATGGCCTTCTTGTGGGAGTGTTCGTCATACCAGTGCTTGGTGACGGTCTTGGCTCTGGTGTAGAAGCGGACGCCGTCGATGCCCAGAACGTGCTGGTCGCCGAAGAAGGATTCCTTGTTGCCCGAGAACGGGAAGTATGCCGACGGGACAGGAATACCGACGTTGATGCCGACCATGCCGCCATCGGTCAGGAGCTCAAACTGGCGTGCATAGTAGCCGTTCTGCGTGAAGATAACCGAACCGTTTGCAAACGGGTTGGCGTTCATCACAGCCAGGCCCTCTTCGAAGGTCTTCACGCGCTTGACAAGCGTGACCGGCCCAAAGATCTCGCGCTGGCCGACGGTCATTTCCGGCGTCACATGGTCCAGAATCGTCGGGCCGACAAAGTAGCCGCCCTCAAAGCCCGGAACCACGATGTCGCGGCCGTCGAGCACAACCGTTGCGCCCTCGTCGATGCCCTTCTGGATCCAGTTGCAGATGGACTGCTTGTGCTTGGCGTTGACAACGGGGCCGAGCTTGGTCTCGGGATCATACGCGCAGCCGACCTTCATGGCCATGGCTTTTTCCTTCAGCAGAGCGACAAACTTGTCGGCAATGGACTCCTGAACCACGACAACAGGCAGAGCCATGCAGCGCATGCCGGCGCAGCCGTAGGTGGAGTTGATGATGGCGTTGGTGGCGCTTTCCAGATCGCAGTCTTCCAGAACCAGCGCATGGTTCTTCGCTTCGCACTGGGCCTGCACGCGCTTGCCGTGGGCCGCAGCGACGGAGTAGATGTGTTTGCCAACCTCGGTCGTGCCGACGAACGTGACGGCCTTGACGCGCGGGTCGGTCAGCAGGACTTCAGACTCGTTGCGGCTGCAGGTGACGAGGTTCACGACGCCCTTCGGGAA
>CAKUCT010000204.1 GCA_934643765.1 uncultured Oscillospiraceae bacterium | reverse complement strand
GACGACGTCACGCTCAAAGTCAAACTTCTTTTCAGGCACGAGAACGGACGTTGCGCCGGTTGCAAGACCGACATAGAGCGCCAGATGGCCCGCATTGCGGCCCATGACCTCAACGACAGAGCAGCGCTCGTGCGACTGCATGGTGTCTCTGAGACGGTCGATGGCCTCCACGGCGGTGTTGGCCGCGGTGTCGTAGCCGATGGTATAGTCGGTGCAGACGATGTCGTTGTCAATTGTCGCCGGGACGCCGACGACGCTGATGCCCTGCTTGGAGAACTGCTGCAGGCCGCGGAACGTGCCGTCACCGCCGATGCCGACGATGCCGTCCAGACCCAGAAGCTTGCAGGTCGCAGCGGCGCGCTGCTGGCCCTCCAGGGTGCGGAATTCTTCGCTGCGGGCGGTGTAGAGCATGGTGCCGCCGCGGTTGATGATGTGATTGACGCTGTTTTCATCCAGACGGACAAAGTCGCCGTTGATTAACCCATTATAGCCGCGCCGGATACCGACGCAGTCGATGCCGCGATAAATGGCGGAACGGACGACGGAACGCACAGCCGCGTTCATGCCGGGGGCGTCGCCGCCGGAGGTAAGGACACCGATTCGCTTGACTGCATTCGTCATAGGATACAATCGCCTCCATATCCAAATTTGGTTTCATTATATCACAACGCGGCTGAAATGCAAATGGGACAAGGAGAAAATTTATAAATTTCGGCGATGCGGCAAGGAACGCCATTCGTGGAAATCTTTAGAAAATCTTCATATTTCAAACGCGGTTTTTCTGGTATAATATTTTTGATGCGTTGAAATGGATTACTTACGAGCGGAGCAAGGAGGCAGAGCATTGAATCAGGCAAGTCAGATTCTGGCGGAAGTGAAAAAGGCGGTCTGCGGCAAGGACCGGGTTTTGATTTGGGTACTTACAGTTATTTTAGCGCGCGGGCATGTTTTGCTGGAAGACATTCCGGGTGTTGGAAAGACGACGATGGCGCTGGCGTTTTCGCGCGCGCTGGGGCTCGATTACGGGCGGGTGCAGTTTACGCCGGACGTTCTGCCGAGCGATATTACCGGTTACAGCATCTATGATAAGGACCAGGGCCAGATGCGCTATCAGCCCGGCGCCATCTTGTGCAACCTCTTCTTGGCGGACGAACTCAACCGTGCGACCTCGCGCACGCAGTCGGCGCTTCTGGAGGCGATGGAGGAGGGACAGGTAACGGTTGACGGTGTGAGCCATACGATTCCGCAACCGTTTTTCGTCTTTGCCACGCAGAACCCGACCGGTGCTTCTGGCACGCAGCTGCTGCCGGATTCGCAGATGGACCGTTTTACCGTCCGCCTTTCGATCGGCTATCCGGCTCCGGCGGACGAACGGGAAATTCTGCTCAGCCGGCAGAAGCGAAATCCCCTGGAGACGGTGCAGCAGGTCGTGACGCGCGAGGAGCTGCTTTCCATGCAGCAGGCCGCGCAGGATGTGTACATCAAGCCGGAACTGGTGGATTACATTGTTGCGCTCGTCGGCAAGACGCGCACGCATCCGATGATCCTGCGCGGCGCCAGTCCGCGCGCCACGCTTTCCGTCGGCGCGATGGCGAAGGCGGTCGCGTATGTGCAGGGACGGGACTATGTGCTGCCAAAGGACATTCAGGCCGTCTTTGTCAGCACCGTCGCGCACCGGCTTCTTCTATCGGCGGAGGCGGACGCCAAGGGCGTCAGCGCCGAGGAACTTCTTGAGCAGATTCTCAAAGATACGCCCGCGCCCAGAATCTGAGCCATGGCAAAGAGCAGACTGTTTTATCTGGCGGCCCTGGTGGGCACGCTGATTTTCCACACCTATTATACCGGCTGGTTTTCCTGGTATCTTCTGATGCTGCTTGTGATTCTGCCGTGGTTTTCACTGCTGTGCAGCCTCTATGGGATGCTGCATCTGCGTCTGCACGTGGAAATGCCGGCGCATTGCGAGCGCGCGCAGCCGGTGTTTTTGCGTCTGGGCGCGACAAATGCGTCGCTGCTTGCGCCGCCGTATCGGTTTCAGGTTGTGATTCTCGACTGCATGGCGCAGGAGAGCTACCGGCAGAAAATTGCGCTCTCCGGGTCCAAAACGGCGCAGATTGAGCTTCCGTCTGCGCACAGCGGGGCGTATTTGTGCACGCTGGAAAAGGGCCGGGTCTACGATTATCTTGGCCTTTTTGTGCTGCCGCTGCATCTGCCTGCGGCGGGAGAGCTTCAGGTCTGGCCCACGAGCCGCGCGCCGCGTGAGATTCCGAGTCTGAGCGAGCTGCACTCGCGCGCGTTCCGCGCCAAGACGGCGGGGGGCTTTTCAGAGCTTCACGATTTCAGAGCTTACCGTCCGGGCGACAGCATGCGCGACATTCACTGGAAGCTGTCTGCAAAGACGGACAAGCTGATTGTCCGTGAGCCGCTGGAGCCCGTGCGCGGGCAGACGATTGTGAGCTTCGATCTTTCCGGCCCCCGTGAGCAGATTGACAGCGTGCTCGACCAGCTGCTCTGGCTTTGCAGCTGGCTTCTGGAGCAGGATATCACACACAGCGTCTGCTATCTGCAGCCGAGGACTTACGTGCCGCAGACGGCATTCATTGAGACGCAGGGGGATATCCAGAGCCTTGTCGTTTCGCTTCTGCGAACAGGCCTGGCGGAGGATACGCCGTCGATTGCGGCAAGGAGCTTTCCGGCTGCCGACTGGCGCTATCACATCCGGCCTTTGGAAAAGGAGGCGGTGGTATGACGCGGGAAAAGGGGAGACTCTGGTCGTATCTCTCCGCGGCCATCTGCGCCGCGGGGCTCAGCATCGGGGCAATTTTCTGCCCGCTGACGGCGTTTTCCATAGACGCAGACAGGGCCGTCCTGCTGGGAGTCTGCCTGCTTGCATCCATTGTGCTGCCGCTGCTGTTTTTGCTGCTGCGGCCGGTATTTTCCTTCGGCGCGCTGCTGCTGGGCGGTGCGCTCTTCGGCTATGTCCAATTTGAAGCATGCAGGAATAGCTTTACCTACCTGCTGGCGGCGGTGCTGGGAGAGTACGTGCAGGCGTTTCATTTTTCCATGCCGAATGTGCTGGCTTCGGCGCTGGAATCCGGCGCGGACGCGACGCTGGCGCTTGCCATTTTCGCGGTGCTCATTGCGCTGTGCACGCTCTGGACGGTGCTTTCCAGATGCTCCCTGGCAGGTGTCTTTCTGATCAGTATGCCGTTTCTG
>CAKUCT010000203.1 GCA_934643765.1 uncultured Oscillospiraceae bacterium | reverse complement strand
CCGATGGCGAGCTTGACCTCCGGATACAGGCGCTTGACGGCCTGCGCCATCACATGGGAACAGGTGTGCCAGTACGTTTTGCGGTACTGCGGGTTTTCAAACGAGAATTCATTGTTTTCTGCCATAATAAAATTGCTCCTTTCAAGTTATCTGGGGCAAAGGAAAACGCTTCACCCCCGAAAAATCTCAGGGGTGAAGCGATATGCGCTCCACGGTTCCACCCTGCTTACGGAAAAACTTCCGTCGCTCGTGACCTCTGTAACGGGAGGGCCCGGCGCAGCTTACTCTTGTTCGGCCGCACGGCTCCAAAGCGGTATCCCAGGTGCGCACGCCCAAGGTTCTTTCAGCAGATGAACCTCTCTCTGATGGCGGCAAACAGATGAGACATATCTTTCTCCATGCCTTTAACGTAGAGACTATAGCACGTTTTTTTGCTCGTGTCAAATGCGTTTGCGCAAAAAACGCAAAATTTACTAATTTGTCACATTTTTCGAAAAAATGTAACATTTTATTCACTTTTTCTTATCAGATGTTTTGTATATATTCATTTTATCGTTCTATTTCCATTGAAATATTTCCTTGTTTATCCACAAAATTGCATATTTCTCTTGACTTTTTCCGCTTTATCGTTATAATGCATAAATAGATACGCTTCGTAATCATTTTGTATCTATTTTGTAACCAACGCAAATCATGCGTTTCAAAACTGAAAGGAGTGTTGCTGCTATGATCTTTACAGCAAGGATCAAATCCTGCGCTGCGGTCGCGGCTGTGCTTGCCGCCTGCCTGATTCTTCCCGATACCCAGGCCAGTGCCGACGCGGTTCCTACCGATGTGCAGCGCGCAGAAACCACCACCACCGTAAGTTCTTCAGTCAAATCCGAGGCGCCCGCCGTCCGCACGCTTTCCGCCGTCGAGGTGACGCCGCTTCCCACAGAGCGCTCTGAGCCGGAAACCGGCGCAGCGCCGGATGCTGCTTCCGATGAAGAAGCCGGCGTCTCCGATCCGGAGCAGGAAACGGAGACAATCTCCGAAGAAAGCCGCTTCACCGGCGCCATCGCCGAGGCCACGAAAGCCGACGTCGAGCGGCCGGATGATCTGGTGCTGCTCGATGATTTCATCGCCACCGCCTACTGCGTCACCGGCACCACCTCCACCGGTACATACACAACCGTCGGCCGGACGCTGGCCGTCAATCCTTACGTGATTCCCTACGGCACAGAGGTGTGGCTTTATTTGGAGGACGGAACGTTTGTCGGTGACTTCATTGCCGAGGACACGGGCTCAAACATGCTGGCAAATCCCAACGTGATTGATATTTACATGGGTCAGGATTCCTACAATGACTGCATCCTCTGGGGCGCGCAGAACGTACAGGTTTACATCCGCGCCACCGCGGAGTCCGCGTCCGCCAGCCAAGCGCAATAAACAAATAAGATTGAAAAACTGCCTTTCGCCTGATAGAATAGACGAAAGGCAGTTTTTTATTTACAGATCAGTCGCCGCGGCCCTTGCCGCGGGCAAGATGAGGTTGTTTCATGGATCTTTGCAATATCAACGATATCAAGGCGCTGCTTCAGCGCCATGGCTTTCATTTTTCCAAGGCCAAGGGGCAGAATTTTCTGACCCAGAGCTGGGTGCCGCGTGAAATTGTCCTGGACGCCGGGATTGATGAAACCTGCGGCGTGCTGGAGGTCGGCCCCGGTATCGGGCCGCTGACGCAGCAGCTGTGCCGGAATGCCAAAAAGGTGGTCGCCGTGGAGGTTGACCGCAGTTTGCAGCCGGTGCTGGCCGAGACCATGGCCGGGAATGAAAATCTGGAGATCATCTTCGGCGATATTTTGAAAACGGACATTCCCGCCCTTGTCGCGGCGGAATTTCAGGGTCTGCGGCCCATGGCCTGCGCGAACCTGCCGTATTATATCACAACGCCTGTTCTGGCCGCGCTGCTGGAAAGCCGCGCGTTTGAGGCTGTAACGGTTATGGTGCAAAAAGAGGTGGCCCAGCGCATCTGCGCGCCTGCCGGAAAGGGCGACTACGGCGCATTCTCGGTCTTCTGCCAGTATTATGCCCAGCCCGAGATGCTCTTCGACGTGCCGCCGTCGTGCTTCCTTCCGCAGCCGAAGGTCACATCGAGCGTTCTCAAGCTCACCATGCGCCAGGCGCCGCCCTGCCCGATTCCGGACGAAAAGCTCTTTTTCCGCGTCGTGAAGGCAAGCTTTGCCCAGCGGCGGAAAACGCTTCTCAACGCACTTTCCTCCGGCTTCGGCGAGTACACAAAGCCGCAGCTTGCAGGCGCGATTGAGGCCGCAGGCTTTGCGCCCACCGTGCGCGGCGAAACACTGGACATCCCCGGCTTTGCCGCCGTGACGGCGCAGCTTCTGCAGCTGTAATCGCATGTACTATATCTATATTGTCCGCTGCGCAGACGGCTCACATTACACCGGCATCACCACAGATCCCGCCCGGCGCATGCGCGAGCATGTCCTGCGCCTGAAGCGCTGCGCAAAATACACGAAGAGTCACCCGGTCGTTGCGCTCGACGCACTCTGGTCGGCCAGGACCCGGAGCGACGCTTCAAAGCTGGAGTCCCGGATCAAGCAGCTGCCCCCGGCGCAAAAGCGCGCGCTCATCGCGCAGCCGCAGAGGCTCTCTTCGCTGCTCTCAGAAAATATCGACGTATCCAGCTACCATCCGGAGCCTGTATTCTCCCTCGCGCCGCTTCTGGCGCAAAACACGCAGTCAGCTCTGTAGGCGCTCAAAACACGCAAAAAATCCCGCCGGACGCATCCGACGGGATTGCTTTTTGTTTTCTATCAGGCCTTCATGCCATGAACCGTCATAGCAACCATACCAGCGAAATAAGCAGCACCGCAAACAGCCAGAACACTCAGCATAACAATTTCTCCTTTTATCTTTGAAACTCTCGCTGCATTCCGCAGCTGTCATATCTTCTTTACGAGTTTTATTATACACGCGCGCTTCAGAAGTTCAACTATTTTTTACAGAATTGCTTTTCTAAAATTATGCAATTTGAACAAGTTTGAATTTTGGCCATGAATTGCAAGCCTGCAATCCTGCAATTCATCCTGCATTTTCCGCACTGCATCGCCTGGGCGGCATGCTTGCAGAATTCCCGGATTTTCCCGCGCCGGGCTGCCGATTCTGCAAGTTTTCATTCGTGCCTGCCCAGAAGGGGCTGCAGGATGCTCCG
>CAKUCT010000202.1 GCA_934643765.1 uncultured Oscillospiraceae bacterium | reverse complement strand
ATGAACGCTGAAAAGGGGCGTGTGCCAAACCTTGTCTATGGCTATGACAAGACCAAGGGCGACTATTTTAATCTTTGTATCAACGAAGCGGAAGCAGAGGTCGTTCGGCAGATTTTCCGCTGGTATGTTGACGAGGGATACGGCACAAACAAAATTGCGGCATTTCTGAACGAGCGCGGACTGCGGACGAAGCGCGATGCGGAGTGGAATCAGAACGGCGTGAAGCGCATCCTGACGAACCCGCTCTACACGGGCAAGGTCATCAATGGAAAGGAGGAAATCGAGGACTTCCTGACCAGCAAGCGCAAGAGCCGGGACGAGGAGGACTGGATGGTCGTGGAGCGTGAGGACTTCCGCATCATCTCACAGGAGTCATTTGACCGGGCACAGGACATCATGTCCGCGCGCGGAAAGGCGTTCAAGGTGGACAAGCAGCGGCAGAGCAACCAGCATCTGTTTTCCACGATTATCCGCTGCAAAGAGTGCGGGTGGTCGTTCCGCAGGACCGTGCGCAGCTATAAAAACACCTACGTCCGCTGGGTGTGCTCCGGGCGGAACGGAAAGGGCGTGGATGCCTGCCCGAATGCGGTGTCCATTGACGAGGAGGAGCTTATCGACACGCTGCAAGCGTATTTTGCGTCTTTGCTGCGTGAAAAAGATGTCGTCATCCAAAGCATCGTGGAAAAGTTCAAAAAGCTCTACCACTCCAGGGACGATAATATGCGGCAGGAAAAGGACCTGCGCGCACAGCTTGCAAAGCATCAGAAAACGCGGCAGAAATATCTGGATATGTACGCGGAGGAGCTTGTCACAAAAGAAGAACTGCGGCAAAAGCTCGACGCAATCAAAAAGTGCACAGAGCAGCTGGAGGGAGAGCTCAAGCTGGTCACGAATAATCTGACGCGCGCCGACGTGCTGGACAGCCTGCTGCACCAGACATTCCGGACACTGGAGGATGTGACGGACGTGCGGCAGATGACGAACGCGCAGCTTCGGCGCATTGTGGACAAAATCACGGTGGACAAGGACGGGAATGTGGATATTTACCTGCGCGTGCTGGACAGGCTCGGGCTGGACGAAACCGTTCTGGTTCCAGACCTCCACACATAAGGACCTGTCGGAGCGGCTTGAACGCATCGACAGGGGCCTGTACATACAGGTAAAAGCAATTCTGGAGCAGAACAAGGCCGAGCGCCACATCCGCGGGGGCGCGGCCACCCGGCGCAAATACAAAAAAGATCAGACCTGACCGGCCCCATCCTGCCATGATGCAAGAGGCGCGGGGCGCCTCTTGCCAGCGTGTCAAAAAGACTTTTTGACACGCTGCGGCAGTTTTTCAAACTTCAAAAAAGTTTGAAAAACTGATCGATTGAACGCGAAAGACACCCCTGATGGGTTTCTTTCACACTATCTTCCTTTCCGCAATCGTTCATCTATAAGGTTTTTTGGCGGTCTCGCAAGAGGCGCTCCGCGCCTCTTGCCTGCTTTTTGTGCAGGCATCTAAAAATTTATGAGTTCTGCAAAATTTTTTTAAGAAATCTCTTGATTCTTTTGTCGGAAAGATATATACTGAACGTAACGGGCAAACTACACAAAAGCTTATACTTTAAGGAGGCACATCTTATGAAATATGGTCGTACCTTTAACTTTTCCGCCGGCCCTGCCATGATGCCGGAGCCTGTTCTGGAAGAGATCCGCGATGAAATGATGAACTATCAGGGTTCCGGCATGTGCGTCATGGAAATGTCGCACCGCTCGCCTGTGTTCCAGAAAATCATCGACGACGCCGAACAGGATCTGCGCGACCTGATGGGCATCCCCGACAACTACAAGGTTCTGTTCATTCAGGGCGGCGCGACGCTGCAGTTCTCGATGATTCCGATGAACCTGATGAAAAACGGCAAAGCTGTGTATATTGAAACCGGCGCCTGGTCCAAGAAGGCCATCACCGAGGCCAAGAAGGTCGGCGAAGTCATTGTCGCCGCGTCCTCCAAGGATAAGAACTATACCTACGTGCCCGACTGCTCGGATCTGGACATTCCGGAAGACACCGACTATGTCTATATCTGCGAAAACGAAACCATCCACGGCGTGACCTGGAACAAGCTGCCCAACACCAAGGGCCATGTGCTTGTTTCCGACCAGTCGTCCATGTTCCTGTCCCAGCCGTGCAACGTCTCTGATTACGGCATGATCTACGCGGGCGTGCAGAAGAACGTCGGCCCGGCCGGTATGGTCGTCTGCATCATCCGCGAGGACCTCATCCGCGACGATCTGACCGATCTTCCGATCTATCTGCAGTACAGCACGCACGCAGGCGCGGGCTCGATGTACAACACCCCGAACTGCTGGGCGATCTACTGCTGCGGCAAGGTCTTCAAATATCTGAAGTCCATCGGCGGTCTGGAAGAGATGCACAAGCGCAACATCGACAAGGCCAAGGTCTTCTATGACTTCCTGGATTCGTCCAAGATGTTCAAGGGCACCGTGGAGCCCGAGTTCCGTTCGCTGATGAACATTCCGTTCGTAACGGAATCTGCCGAGCTCGACAAGGAAGTCGTCGCCGCCACCAAGGCAGCCGGTTACGACAACCTCAAGGGCCACAAGTCCGTCGGCGGTCTGCGCGCTTCGATCTACAACGCCATGCCGAAGGAAGGTGTGGAAGCGCTCGTCTCGTTCCTGAAGGACTTTGAGGCAAACCATAAATAATCCGGATACAAGGCGCGGCACCCTCTGTCGCGCCTTCTTCCGCCGCTTTTTCCCCATTTTTTAACAACAAAGGAGATTGTATCATGCGAATTCTCGTTACCGACGGTATGGACAAGACCGCTATGGCGCAGCTGCGCGAGGCGGGACACGAAGTTGTAGAGCAGTTCTATGAGCCGGAAGCGCTCGGCGCTGCTCTGAAGGAATTTGACGCGGTTGTCGTGCGTTCCAAGACCAAGGTCCGCGCCAACCACATTGACGAGGCCAAGGGCGGCAAGCTCAAGCTCATCATCCGCGGCGGCGTCGGCGTGGACAACATCGATGTGAAGTACGCAGAAGAAGCAGGCATCACCGTCAAGAACACCCCCAGAGCCTCCTCCGAGTCCGTGGCCGAGCTTGCCATGGCGCACATGTTCTCCTGCGCCCGTTACATCTCCATCGCCGGCCACACCATGCGCGAGGACAAGTGGGAAAAGAAAGCCTACGGCAAGGGCATCGAGCTCAAGGG
>CAKUCT010000201.1 GCA_934643765.1 uncultured Oscillospiraceae bacterium | reverse complement strand
CCTCGAGTGTGTAGTGGTCACCCTCGTCCTTGATGTCGGTCTTCAGCTCACCGAGCGAACGGTCGGAGAAGAAGGCGCGCTCCAGATCATCGAAATCCTGGAACGGGTTGTATACGGAATGATTCTTGCGGCTATAAGGTACTAACATCATAATCGAACCTCCTGAACGGTTGCCCCTCATCGGGGTCCCTCTTGTTTTCTTTTTATGGCTTTAGCTTACCCCTGGAATATGAACAATTCTGCATCTTTTTATGAACGGACTGTGAATTTTAGCACTCTGCATATAAGAGTGCTAAAATTGCCGGACGCGGAACGAAATGCGTGCCCCTGCGTCTAATCAATATTCAAAGCGTTAACTGACGCACAGAAAGGACTTGGATTTTATGCTTGTTATCGATCATCTGAGCAAAGCTTACGGAGAAAAGCTCGCCGTGGACGATCTGTCGCTGCACATTGCGCCGGGCGAGATCTGCGGCTTCATCGGCCACAACGGCGCGGGCAAGACGACGACGATCAAAGCCTGCTGCGGGATTCTGCAGTTTGACAAGGGCGAAATTAAAATTGCGGGCCGCAGCATCAAGGAAGAACCGATTTTTTGCAAGCAGAATCTCGCCTATATCCCGGACAATCCGGATCTGTACGAATTCTTATCCGGCATCCGCTACCTGAACTTTGTCGCAGATATCTTCCAGGTGCCGCAGCAGGCGCGGCAGGACCGAATCCGGCACTACGCGGAGCTGTTTGAGCTGACCGGCGATCTGGCCCAGCCGATTTCCAGCTACTCTCACGGCATGAAGCAGAAGCTGGCCGTCATTTCCGCGCTGCTGCACGAGCCGAAGCTGATTATCATGGATGAGCCGTTTGTCGGCCTGGACCCGGCGGCCTCGCATCTTTTAAAGCAGCTCATGCGCGAGCACTGTCAGAAGGGCGGCGCGATCTTCTTCTCGACGCATGTGCTGGAGGTGGCCGAAAAGCTCTGCGACAGGGTTGCGATCATTCGCAGAGGAAAGCTTGTCGCCTCCGGCACCATGGACGAGGTCAAGGGCGACCAGTCGCTGGAGGAGGTATTTCTGGAACTGGAGGCGGATAAGACATGCTGAAAGCGCTGTGTAAGGTACGTCTGGCGGCGTTCGGCGCGTATTATACGGGCGCGTCCCGCAGCCGGAAAAAACAATCGGCGCTGCAGAAGCTGGGCTTTGCCGTGCTGATGGTCTACTGTCTGTTTGCCTTCGGCATGATGTTCTATACAAGCTTTTCCATGCTGGCGGGCGTCTATGCGCGCGCGGGGCTTGCCTGGCTCTATTTTGCGATGTATGCGATTATGGCCTTCGCGCTGATGGTCTTCGGCAGTGTCTTTACGGCGAAAGCGCAGCTGTTTGAGGCCAAGGACAATGAACTGCTGTTGTCCATGCCGATTCCGCCGCGCGACATTCTGGCCAGCCGGATGCTGGCGCTGATGGGCATGAATGTTTTGCTTGAGCTGGTGGTGGCGGCGCCGGCGCTGATCGCCTGGCTGCGCGCGGCAAGCATGTCTGCGCTTGGCGTCTGTGCGTTTGTTTTGCTGCTGCTCGCTTTGCCTTGTCTTGCGATGGCGGTGACAAGCTTTCTGGCGTGGCTGCTGAGCCTGCTCGGCAGCAAAATCCGAAACAAGGCGCTTGTAACGACGATCGGCTCTGTGGTGTTTCTTGGCATCTATTTTGCCGTGGTGTTCCGGATGAACCAGTATCTGACGCAGCTGGCGCAAAACGGCGCGGCCATTGCCGGAACGCTTTCCGGCGCGGCGCCGCTGGTGTGGCTCGGCCATGCTATGGCGGGAGAAGGGGCAGGGAACCTGCTTCTGGCGCTGGCAGTGACAGTTGCGCCGTTTATACTGATGTATGTCATTTTGAGCCGCAGCTTTATTTCGATTGTTACAACGAAGCGGGGCCTTGCCAAAATCCGCTATCAGGAGAAGAAGCTCAAAACGGCGAGCGCAGATGCAGCGCTTTTGCAGCGCGAGTTTAGAAGACTTGGCGCGAGCGCGTCCTATCTTCTGAATTCCGGCATGGGCGTGTTGTTCCTGCTGGCTGCGGCGGTGGCGCTTATCATCAAGCGCGACGCGGTTTATGCGTCCTTGACGCAGTTTTCAGAGCTGTATGAGACGGCGCCGATTCTGTTCGTTCTGGCCATCGGCGGCATGACAAGCATGACGCTCTTTACGGCAAGCTCTGTATCGCTGGAGGGTAAGAATCTCTGGATTTTGCAGTCAATGCCCGTCTCCGGCGCGCAGGTGCTGCGCGCGAAGTTGTGCATGGCAAATCTTCTGACGCTTCCGGCGGTTGTGCTTGCAAGCCTGGCCTGTGCGGTTGTGACAGATCAGTGGCCGCTTGTTCTGGCGGCGAGCGTGCTGTTTGCGTGGTTTACGAATCTGTTTGGCCTGCGTGAAGGGATTGTGCACGCGAAGCTTGACTGGACGAATGAGGCGCAGGCCGTCAAGCAGGGCTGGGCCGTTATGCTTACCATGCTCGGCGGTTGGGCGATTATGCTGGCATCCGGCATTTTGTGGTTCGCGTTGATCGATAGGATCACGTCAGGAATGTTCTTGCTTGGCTTCTGCGCGGTGATTTTCATCCTGGATGTGCTGTTGCTTCGCTGGCTGAAGCGCAGGGGCGCAGAGCGCTTCTCACATCTGGGCTAAGGTACCTGGCCGGGAAGGCCAGCCAAGTTTCAGCGTTTTGCCGACTTGTCAAGCGCCCGCCTTTGCGGTATGATAGGCGTCGTTGATGACGCGAAAAGACGGGTAAAAGGAGACGTGCGGCATGAAACACATTGCGATCTGCGGCACGGTCGGCTCGGGCAAGACCACGATGCTCAGACGGCTGCTGGAGCATTTCGGGCCGCGCGCCAGGTTTCATGAGGAGCGGCCGCAGGACAATCCTTTCATCTGCGACTATTACGCGGACTCCAGACGCTGGACGTTTCATGCGCAGGTATCGTTTTTGTCCCTGTATTTTGATGATCCGCGCTGGCAGCCGGGAAGCGGCGACGCAGAACTGTTTTTCTTCGACCGGTGCTTTCTGGAGAATCTGGTCATCGCGCGCTACCGGCTCGATCAGGGCGATCTGACGCAGACGGAGTACGACGTGCTGGAAAAGCTGGCGACGGGTATCGGCGCGCTCATGCCGAAGATTGACAAGTATATTTATCTCGACTGCTCGATTCAGACGATTCTCGAGCACATGCGCGCGCGGGGGCGGGAGTATGAAGACAATCTCGACCTGATGTATGTGTATGAGCTCAAGGCACTCTATGACAAGTGGCGCCTGACGCTCCCGCCGGAGCGGACGCTGCATGTC
>CAKUCT010000200.1 GCA_934643765.1 uncultured Oscillospiraceae bacterium | reverse complement strand
ATGCCCTTCTGGATGCGGGAAAGCGACTCTTCCTTACCGAGCAGCGCGCACAGTTCCGTTGCGCCGCCGGGGGTCGAGGCCTTGCCGGACACGGCCACGCGCAGCGGCCAGAGAATGATGGAGTTCTTGACGCCGCGCTCGGCAGCGACGGCGACGAGCTTTTCATAGAGCGCCTCATTGCTCCAGTCATCCTGCGCCTGCAGAACGGGAAGCAGGGCCGTCAGGGTCTCAAGAGAGTTCTCAAGGTTCGTCTTGGACTTCTTGTGGATATAAAGTTCGGGCTCATAGTCCGGAAGCTTGTCGATGAAATCCACCCGCTCGGGAAGATCGGAGAGAATTTCACACCGGGACTGCACAAGCGCTGCGACCTTGTGAAGATCAACCGCCGGATTTGTGATGGCCTTTTTGAGCCACGGCTCGGCCTTTTCAAAGAATTCTTCGGGCGAGAGCTTTTTCATATACTCCGCGTTCATCCAGCGCAGCTTTTCAATGTCAAACACGGCAGGGGACTTCGAAATGCCGGAAATGTCAAACACCTCAGCCAGCTCCGAGAGGGTAAAGAACTCGCGCTCGGCGTTTTCGCCCTTTGGGCTCCAGCCAAGGAGCGCCACATAGTTGAGAACCGCCGGGGTAAGATAGCCCTGCGCGATGAGATCTTCATAACTGGGGTCGCCGTGACGCTTGGACATCTTGTGCTGGCTGTCGCGCATGACGGGCGAGCAGTGGACATAGGTCGGCACGTCCCAGCCGAACGATTCATACAGAAGATTGTACTTGGGGGCGGACGAGAGATACTCACTGCCGCGCACAACGTGGGAAATGCCCATCAGGTGATCGTCCACGACGTTTGCGAAGTTGTAGGTGGGAAGGCCGTCGGACTTCAGAAGCACCTGATCTTCGAGTTCTTTGTTTTCAACCGTAATGTCGCCGAAGGAGGCGTCGTGGAAGGTTGTGGTGCCCTCGTGCGGAATGCGCTGGCGGATGACAAAGGGCTCACCGGCAGCAACTCTGGCCTCGGCTTCAGCCAGCGGCAGATCGCGGCAGGCGCAGACATGCTTTTTGATGTCCTTGCCCGATTCTTCCTCGGCGGGCTCTTCGTCCGACTTCTGGCAGAAACAGTAATATGCGCCGCCCTTTGTGCACAGAAGCTTTGCGTATTTGCCGAACAGGTCCTTGCGCTCAGACTGGACATACGGACCCACGGGGCCGCCGACGTCGGGACCTTCATCGTGGTTCAGACCGCATTCGGCCATGGTCTTGTAGATGACGTCGACAGCGCCCTCAACCAGACGGCCCTGGTCGGTGTCTTCAATGCGGAGAATGAACTTGCCGCCGTAGCGCCGGGCAATGAGCCAGGTGTAAAGCGCCGTTCTCAGATTGCCGACGTGCATATAGCCCGTGGGGCTGGGCGCAAAGCGGGTGCGCACTTCGCCCTTGGGAATGCGCGCTTCCATTTCTTCAAAAAAATCCATCGTGGATTCCTCCAAATCTTTAGTTCTATCTAAGATAATATATAGTTTTTTTCGGCGCACGTCAATGACGGATTGCTAAAATTGTAGGTTTGTGATAAGATAAACCCAACTATGGAAATTTACATAAAGAAGGTAGTACGATGGAACAGAAAAAACGTATTTTTTCCGGCATTCAGCCTAGCGGCGATCTGACGCTCGGCTCTTATATGGGTGCAATCAAAAACTGGGTGGCGCTGCAGGACGAGTATGACTGCCTGTACTGCATCGTGGATATGCACGCGATCACCGTGCGGCAGGTTCCGGCGGATCTTCGCAGAAGAAGCCTGGAGCAGCTGGCGCAGTACATTGCCTGCGGTCTGGACCCGCAGAAGAACATCATGTTTATCCAGTCCCACGTGCCGGCGCACGCGGAGCTCAGCTGGGTGCTCGGCTGCTACACGCAGTTCGGAGAGCTCTCCCGCATGACGCAGTTCAAGATGAAATCGCAGCAGCACGCGGACAATATCACCGCGGGCCTGTTTACCTATCCCGTTCTGATGGCGGCCGACATTCTGGTCTATCAGGCGGACCTTGTCCCCGTGGGCGAGGACCAGAAGCAGCATGTGGAGCTCTGCCGCGACATTGCCGCACGCTTCAATAATTCTTTCCCGGACACCTTTACGCTGCCCGAGCCCTTCATTCCGAAGATGGGCGCGCGCATTATGAGCCTTGGCGCGCCGGAAAACAAAATGTCCAAGTCTGACCCCGAGGGCTGCGTGTATATCATGGATAAGCCCGAGGATATCATGCGCAAGTTCAAGCGCGCCGTCACCGACTGCGAGACCGCCGTTCGCTACGACCGGGAGAACAAGCCCGGCGTTTCGAATCTGCTGACCATCTACTGCGCCGCGACCGGCAAGACGATGGAAGAGGCAGAGGCCGAGTTTGCAGGCCAGGGCTACGGCGTGTTCAAGCCCGCCGTCGGCGAGGCGGTGGTCGAGCTGATGCGCCCGATCCGCGAGGAGACGGCAAAGCTTCTGGCCGACAAGGCATATCTGGAGTCCATCTACAAAGAGGGCGCGGAGAAGGCGGCGTATCTTGCCAACAAGACGCTGCGCAAAGTATACAAAAAGGTGGGCTTTGTTGCCCGTTGATGGGAGTGTAGGATATGAACACCGAAACGGCGGTTACCATGCTGCTGGCGATGGGCGTCGCGGCTGTGGTATCGTTTTTGTCGACGCCGATGGTCAAAAATCTTGCCTACAAGGTCGGCGCGATCGATGTGCCGAAGGATAACCGGCGGATGCACAAGGTGCCGATTCCGCGGCTGGGCGGCCTGGCCATTTTCATAGCGTTCTTGCTGTCCGTGCTGGTCTTTGCGAACATCGACCGGCAAATGCAGGGCATTCTGCTTGGCGCGACGCTGATTGTCGTGCTGGGCGTGATGGACGACATTATGGCGCTGAACGCGCTTCCGAAGCTGATTGTGCAGATCGTCGCGGCCGGCATCGCGGTCTATCATGGGTGTGTGATTCAGTTTGTCTCCAACCCGAACGTCTTTTCCAAGATGACGTATCTCAATCTTGGCTGGCTGTCGGTTCCGATCACGATCATCTGGATTGTGGCCATTACGAACGCGGTGAACCTGATTGACGGCCTTGACGGCCTGGCCGTCGGCGTGTCGGCCATCTCTACGGCGTCCATTACCGTCATCGCGCTTCTGGTCGCGGAGACGAATGTGGCGATCGTTCTGGCGGCGCTGTTCGGCGCGTGCCTTGGCTTTATTCCCTACAATATGAACCCGGCAAAGATCTTCATGGGAGACACCGGCGCGACGTTCCTGGGCTACATTCTCGCGACGCTTTCCGTTACGGGTCTTTTCAAGATGTACGCGATCAT
>CAKUCT010000199.1 GCA_934643765.1 uncultured Oscillospiraceae bacterium | reverse complement strand
GAGCCGACGATGGCGTAGATTTCCTCGTCCTCGGTCTCCATATCCAGCACCTTGATCGTGCAGCCAAGGCCGATCTTGCCGGAGTCCTCTTCGTTTTCGTCGATGATCACGGCGTGCGCCAGGATATTTTCGACCTCTGCAATGCGGCCGTAGAGCTTGGCCTGCTCGTTTTTGGCCTCATCGTATTCGCTGTTTTCAGACAGATCGCCGAAGGATCTGGCTTCCTTGATCTGCTCGGCGACTTCCTTCTCACGCGTCGTCTTCAGATACAGCAGTTCTTGCTCCAGCTCTTTGAGCCGCAGCGTGCTGATTTTGAATTCTTTTGCCATATATATCAACCTCCATGGTAAAAATCCAGTTTTTATACCCTAAATATTAGCAGTAGTGATTATATAGTCCGTCTTGCGGTCTGTCAAGAGATATTATCGGTTAAAATCCCGATTGCCGCCTGTAATTGTGCGTCATTTTCCGCCGAAAGCCGGCCGTAATACAACTCCATATAGCTATCGTCGTCCAGCGCCACTTCCTCGTCCGGCGTCACGCCGACATCGGTCAGCGACCGTCCCTGCGGCGTGTAGTATTTGCCGATGGAAATGTTGAGCAAAGAGCCGTCGGAGAGCTGGAAGCCTGTCTGGAAATTTCCCTTGCCGCAGGTCTTCTCCCCGACCACCGACGCCCAGTTATATTCCTGCAGCGCGGCCGCAAAGAATTCCGCCGCGGAATACGAATCCTGATTGACCAGCACCGCCATCGGAAGCTCGATGCACGCCGCGTCCGACGTGTCCGTCTCCTTCTTTCCGGCGTAGTTCTCGCTCTGGAAAATCACGCCCTCCGGCAGCAGCTTGTCAAGAATCTTGACCATCTCATCTTTATACCCGCCGCCGTTGAAGCGCACGTCAAACAGCAGCGCCTTCGCGCCCTGGGCGATCATCTGATCGATGCAGGCATTCGTCTCTTCGGCGCACCTGGCATCAAAATTGTTGATCTTGATGTAGCCGATGCCGCCGTCCAGCATCTGGCAGCTGGCGACCTCAGTCTGGATGCTCGCACGCAGCACGTCAAGCTCAAACGTATCCTCGCCGCGCACGATTTTCAGATGGACGGTTGTTCCCTCCTCGCCGCGCACAAGATTGCGCGTGCCAGTTGTGCCGAGCTCCAGCGTATCCTGGCCTTCTACCTGCAAAAGAATATCGCCGGCCTCAATGCCCGCGGCAAGCGCCGGACTTCCCGGCGTCACAGACTCCACGCGAAGTCCGCCCGCTTCCTCGTCTAAAACAATCGTCACGCCGATGCCGACATAGGCATTGTTCATGCTCTCTTCGTAGCTCTGATAATCTTCTGCGCTCAAGTAATAGCTCCAGCGGTCGCCCGTGGCCGTGACCATGGCGGAGGCTGCCGCGTCGGCAAGCGCATCTTTATCATAGTCATCAATGAAATAATAATCCAGGTAGGCGGAAATTTCGCTCGTTTTATGCGTCACGGGGTCGTTTTCCAGCTCCTTATAGATCTGCGCCATTGTCACCCGGCTGGCTGCGCCCCACACGCCAAGCAGCACCACAACCGCCAGCAGCACACACAGCACAACCTTCAGTGTTTTGTTCATAAAAGCTCCTCAATAAGACATAAAAATCTGCCCCACAGCCCGAAAATGGGCTGTGGGTGCAAAAAACGAATGCTGTTTACGGCATCGACACGTAGTTCATGGGGTTCACGTCCGCGCCGTTATAATAGATTGTAAAGTGCAGATGCGGGCCGGTCGACCAGCCGGTCGAGCCGACATAACCAATGGTCTGCCCCTGCGTTACATAGTCGCCCGCGGAGACAATGTAGTTTGTCATATGGCCATACAAGCTGGAGTAGCCGTCGCCATGGTTGATCGTCACCATGTAGCCATACGCCTCATTGTAGCATGCAGAAGTGACGGTGCCGGACTTGGTGGCGTAGATTGCCGTGCCGGAACCGGCGGCCAGGTCCACGCCGTTGTGCCACTTATATGTGCCGCTCAGCGGATGGATGCGATAGCCGTATGCGTCTGTAATGGAAACCGCGTACGGAAGCGGATACAAAAAGCCACCTGTCGAGGAAGATGCGCCGGAATTGCCGCCGTTCGACGGAACCTTATTGTTGTTCTGCCGGTTGAGCTCTGCCTGCCGTGCGGCCTCTTCCTTGGAAAGGGCGTTGAAGTAGTCCGTCTCGGTCTTTTTGATCTGCGCGGACATTTCGTCTTCCAGCTTTTCGTATGCCTTGTACTCTTCCGACAGCGAATCATATTCCGCCGCCATCTGCAAAATCAGCTTGTCGGACTCGGCTCTTTGTTCCTCCAGCGCCGTCTGCTGCACAGCCAGGTCTTCCTTGGCCTGCTCGAGATCGTTCATCTGCGTTTCCAGATCTGCCCGCTCGCCGGCAATCTGGTCGGCGACCTCCGCCATCTTCTGCAGCATCAGCTGGTCGGACTCGGCAATCTCGTTGATCATATCGACCTTGTCCAAAAGGTCCGAGAAGCTGCTCGCGCCGAACAGAATCGACCAATACGAAATTTTGCCGGTCTCCTCCATCGCGCGAAGGCGGGTTCTGTACTGCTCGTTGAGCCGCTGCTCCTCCGCCTCGGTCTGTTCAAGCTCATCTTGCTTCTGCGCGATGAGCAGGCTGTACTGCTGAATCTGCTCGTTCAGGTTTTCAATCGTCTGCCGGGACATCTCCATCTGCTGGTCGATGTCGGCCTTTTTTTCTACCAGCGTCTGCGTCTTGGCCTGATTGTCCTTGATCGAAGCCTGCAGCGCATCGCTCTGCTTTTTGAGCTCAGCCTGCTCTTCACGCAGCGAGACCAGCTCTTTTTCAATTTCCTTGGAGCTCGCGGCGCTGACCATCATAATCAACGCACCGGAAACGAGCGAGCCCAGAATCAGAACTGCCAGCACAATGCAGACAAGCTTCTGCATCGCGCCACGTTTGCCAGATTTCATAAAGTCCTCCTTTTGCCCTTATACCCGCAGGAACTTGCGGATGGAGAGCATACTGCCGAACACGCCGACCACGAAACCCGTGATCGCGTAGGCAATGGCCACAAACTCCACGCACTCCGCGAACGGCACGACCGTAATGAGCTGCAGCGTATCGATCTGCGCAATCTTGGCGGCCAGGAAGTCGTACAGGCCCCACTCCAGGAAGAACGCGATCGCCGCGCTCAAAAAGCCCAGAATCAGGCCCTCGACCACGAACGGAAGCCGGATAAAGCTGTTCGTCGCGCCGACCATCTTCATGATCGCAATTTCCTGGCTGCGCGAGTACATGGCAAGCTTGATGGTGTTCGAGATGATGAACAGCGACACCACAAACAAGACCACAATGATGACCATCGCCGCGATGTTCAGAACCTTCTGCAC
>CAKUCT010000198.1 GCA_934643765.1 uncultured Oscillospiraceae bacterium | reverse complement strand
GGCTCGGAAGCGAGGTTGGCGCGAAGGGTGTCGGAGCCGTTGGTCATCTTGACTTCCTGGAAGAACTTCGTGCCGAAGAGGTTTGCGTACATACCGGTGACATAGTCCTTCTGCATGTAGATATCGTTGTAGTAGTAGAACGGCAGGACGCACCAGTTGGACATCAGGATGTCCTCTGCTTCGTGCATCAGCTCGGTACGGTGGGCAAAGTCCGTCTCCGCCTTGATCTCGTCGATCAGAGCATCGTACTGGCTCCAATCGTTCAGCGGGTCAATAAAGGCCGCGCTGACCAGAGAGGCAGCGTCCGGAACTTCTTCCGTATCCGTGGTTTCTGTGTTGTCGGTGGTTTCCGTGGTCGTGCTGGGCGTCGTATCGGTCGTCGTGCTGGGCGTGCTGTTGCTGGAGCAAGCAGCGCAGAACGAAACGATCATCACAACGACAAGCAGCATTGCAAGGATCTTTTTCATTTCATAAACCTCCTGTTTTATTTTGAACCCCGCGCCGGCGTCCAGGAACCGTCACACTTTACAGCGTAAAGTGTGCACAAAAGGGGATCCCCTTTTGCCGAATCCGCGAAGAACATTACATGGATTCAATCTGTTAAAGCGGTGAAGCCATTGTTCACCGCACTATACCATGCAGGAACAAATCCGTCAAGAGCTTTTTTGTTTTTTGTACGCTTTGCTTGACGGAACAAAATCATTTTCCGTGAAATTTATGCTTATTTGTTCCAGCAGGCGACAAAATGTCCATTTCCGCGGTCGGTGAGCGCGGGGCATTCCTTTGCGCACTGCTCGGTGGCATAGCGGCAGCGGGTGCGGAACGCACAGCCCGTCGGCATCTTCAGGGGGCTCGGTACATCGCCCTCGAGCACGATGCGCTGGCGCGCTCTGGTAATATCGGGGTCCGGAATCGGCACCGCCGACAACAGCGACTGCGTATACGGGTGCTGCGGGTGCTCGTTGAGCTCATCGGAATCCGCAATCTCCACGATCTTTCCGAGGTACATGACCGCGATCCGCTTGGAGATATGCCGCACGACCAGAAGATCGTGCGCAATGAACAGATACGCCACGCCGAGCTTTTCCTGCAGCTCTTCAAACATGTTGATGACCTGCGCCTGGATGGACACGTCCAGCGCCGAGACGGGCTCGTCGCAGACGATGAACTTCGGGTTCACGGCAAGCGCTCTTGCAATGCCGATTCTCTGGCGCTGACCGCCGGAAAATTCATGCGCGTAGCGCGTGGCATGCTCGGCGTTCAGGCCGACCGTCGCCATGAGCTCCAGAATCTTCTCGCGCCGCTCTTTGCGGTTGGAATAGAGCTTGTGCACATCCAGCGGCTCGCCGATGATATCCTCAACCGTCATGCGCGGGTCAAGAGACGAATACGGGTCCTGGAACACCATCTGCATCTGCTTGCGCATGTGGGTGATGTTCTTTGCCGTGACGGGTTCGCCGTCAAAGATGACCTCGCCCGCCGTCGGCTCATAGAGCCGCAGGATGGTACGCCCGACGGTCGTCTTGCCGCAGCCGGACTCGCCGACCAGGCCCAGCGTCTCGCCCCGGCCGATGGTAAAGGATACGTCGTCCACAGCCTTCAGGGGAATCGTCTTGATCAGGCCGCTGCGCACCGGAAAATACTGCTTGAGGCCCTTGACCTCCAGTAATGCTTCAGACATTTCCTTCCCCTCCTTCCGCCATCAGCTGGTCTCTGACATTGATCCAGCACGAGGCCTTGTGGTTTTCGTTGATGGTCATTTCCTCCGGCTGCTCCGACAGACAGATCTTCATCGCCGCGTCGCAGCGCGTGCAGAACGCGCATCCGGCCGGAAGATTGAGCATGTTGATCGGCGTGCCCGCGATCGGGACAAGCTTCTTTTTCATGTTGTTGACATTCGGAATGGAACGAAGCAATCCCTTGGTATACTCGTGCTTCGGATTGTAGAAAATCTCGCGCGCGGTGCCGCGCTCACAGATCCGGCCGCCATACATGACAATGATATTGTCGCACATATCGGCGATGACGCCCAGATCGTGCGTGACGAGAATGACGGCCATGCCGAGCTTTTTCTGAAGGTCCTGCATGAGTTCCAAAATCTGCGCCTGAATGGTCACGTCCAGCGCCGTTGTCGGCTCGTCTGCAATCAGAATATCAGGCTCGCAGGCAAGGGCCATAGCGATCATGACTCTCTGCCGCATGCCGCCGGAGAGTTCGAAGGGGTACTGCCGGATGCGCTTTTCCGGCTCGTTGATGCCGACCAGCTCCAGCATTTCAATCGCCCGGTCGCGCACCTGCTTTCCCTTGCGGTTGGTGTGCAGGCGGATGGCCTCGCCGAGCTGATTGCCGATCGTGAAGACCGGGTTGAGGCTCGTCATCGGGTCCTGGAAAACGATCGAGCAGCACTTGCCTCTGAAGTGGCTCATCTGCTTTTCAGACCACGTTGTAAGGTCTTCGCCCTTATAGAGAATGTGTCCGCTCTTGATGCTGCCGTTATCCGCCAGAATCTGCATCACGGAATAAGCCGTAACGGATTTGCCGGAGCCGGACTCACCCACAATGCCGAGAATCTCGCCGGGATTGAGGTTGAAGGACACGCCGTTGACGGCCTGCACCTCGCCGGAGTCGGTGCGAAACGATGTGTGCAGATCCTGCACGCTCAGAAGATATTGTTCACTCATACCGCTCACCTCTTCAGCTTCGGGTCAAACGCGTCGCGAAGACCGTCGCCCAACAGATTCAGACTCAGAACAATCAGACAGATCATCAGCGCCGGGAACACCAGCTTGTACGGATAGGTCTGCAGGCCCTGGCGCGCGGAGTTTGCAAGCGAGCCCAGAGACGGCATCGGCGCATTGACGCCAAGGCCGATGAAGCTCAGATAGCTTTCGGTGAAAATGGCCGAGGGAATCTGCAGCGCCGTCGAGACGATGATGACGGAAAGACAGTTGGGAAGAATATGCTTGCGGATGATCCAGCCGGGCTTGGCGCCAATCGAGCGCGCGGCCAGCACGTATTCATTTTCCTTGATGGACAGAATCTGGCCGCGGATCAGACGCGCCATGCCGACCCAGTAGAGCATGCCGAAGACGATAAACATCGAAACCATGTTTGTGCCCATCATCGCGAGCACAGAGCCGCTCCTGAACGAGAGCACCGTCTGCAGCACCGTAGCGAGCAGGATGATGACCAGCATATCAGGAAGCGAATAGATGATATCGACAATACGCATGAGAATCAGGTCCGTGCGTCCGCCCGCATAGCCGGAAATACTGCCGATAATCATGCCGATGATCAGAACAATGATGCTCGCGAACAGGCCGACGACCAGCGAAATTCTTGTGCCGTAGATGACGCGGATGAAGTAGTCGCGGCACTGCTCATCGGTTCCCATGATATGCGGGAAGCGCGT
>CAKUCT010000197.1 GCA_934643765.1 uncultured Oscillospiraceae bacterium | reverse complement strand
GCTGCGATGTTGTTGAGATCAAACACAAGGCACGCGGCTACGAGGCGCTGAGCGCGACGGGAGAAAAATATTTTGGAGACAAGCTGATCGTCGCCTGCGGCGGCGCAGCGGGAAAAAAGCTCGGCGGCAGCCGGTCGGGGTACCACCTTCTGTCGCAGCTGGGCCACAACTGCACGGAGCTTCTTCCGAGCCTGACGCAGATCAAGACGGACCTGAACTATGTCAGAGCGCTCAAGGGCGTGCGCGCCGACGCGCATGTGCAGCTGCGCCGGGACAGCAGGACTGTGCAGGAGAGTTTCGGCGAGGTGCAGTTTACGGACTTCGGCCTCAGTGGGCCCGAGGCGTTTGCACTCTCGCGCGCGGCGGCCTTCGGCGGCGTGGGCCAGGAGCTGGCGCTGGACTTTTTCAGAAGCTACACGCAAGACGCGCTGCAGACCATGCTGCAGGCAAAGCGCGCGCAGCTTCCGGCGCTTCCGGCGGAGCATCTATTTGCCGGAATGCTGCAGTCGCGGCTGGGGCAGGTGATTGTCAAGCGCGCGGGCGTGGGGCTTCAGACGCCGCTCGCAGAGCTCACGGACGAGGCGCTTTTCGCCTGCGGAACGCTTGCAAAATGGTTCACGCTGGAGGTTACGGGCGTCATGGGCTTTGACAACGCGCAGGTGACGGCCGGCGGCGTGCCGGTGCGGGAGTTTGACGAGCGGACGCTGGAGAGCAAAATTGCCCCCGGCGTGTTCGCATGCGGAGAGGTTCTGGACATCGACGGCGACTGCGGCGGGTTCAACCTGCAGTGGGCCTGGTCGTCTGGAGACCTCGCGGGGATGCTTGGAAAAGGAGAAGAGGCATGATTCGGATTCGGGATATTTCTCTGCCGCCGCAGCAGGATATGGCGCTGCTGGTCGCGGCGGCGGCCAGACAGCTGCGCATCAGCGACACGCAGATCAAGCAGCTGGATATCAAAAAACGCTCGGTTGACGCGCGGAAGAAGCACGACGTGCGCGTGATCTATACCGTCGATGTGCTGGTCAAGGGGCGGGAGGACAAAATTTTAAAGATGGCGCACAATCCCAAAGCGGCCATCGCGCAGGACAAGCTCTACGCGCCGCCTGCGCCTGCGCAGTTTCCTGCGCAGCGGCCCGTGATTGTGGGCTTCGGCCCGGCGGGCATGTTCTGCGCGCTGGTATTGGCGCAGGCGGGCTTCTGCCCGATTGTGCTTGAGCGGGGGCAGGACGCCGCGACGCGCCATGAGAAGGTGGCCGCGTTCTGGAGCACTGGCAGGCTGGACCCCGAGTGCAACGTGCAGTTCGGAGAGGGCGGCGCGGGCACATTTTCAGACGGCAAGCTCAACACCGGCGTGAATAATCCAAGAAACTACTGGGTGTTGGAGCAGTTTGCAGACGCGGGCGCCGGGGCGGAGATCCTGTTTGACGCCAAGCCGCACATCGGGACGGATGTGCTGGTAGACGTGGTGCAGAATCTGCGTGAAAAGATCATCGCCCTTGGCGGCGAGGTGCGCTTCGGCGCAAAGCTGACCGGAATTTCGGTGGAAAATGGCGCGGTGACGGGCGTCACGTATGAGACTTCGGGCGCCGAAGAGACGCTTGCATGCAATCAGCTTGTTCTGGCCCTGGGGCACAGCGCAAGGGACACTTTCCGGATGCTTGCGCGCCTTGGCGTTCCGATGCAGCCGAAGGCCTTTTCTATGGGCGTTCGCATCGAGCACCTGCAGCGCAAAATCAACGAGAGCCAGTATGGCCCCTTTGCCGAAAATCCGGCCCTCGGCGCGGCGGACTATAAACTCAATGTAAAGCTGCCGGACGGCACGAGTGCGTATACCTTCTGCATGTGCCCAGGCGGGCAGGTGGTCGCGGCGGCGTCGGAAGAGGGCGGCGTTGTGACAAACGGCATGAGCAACTGCGCGCGCGACGGGGAAAACGCGAACGCCGCGCTGCTCGTCACGCTCACGCCGGAGGATTTCCCGGACAAGGACGTCCTTGGCGGCGTCGCGTTCCAGGAGCAGCTGGAGCGCGCGGCGTTCAGAGCGGGCGGCGAAAACTATCATGCGCCCGCGCAGCGGGTGGAAGATTTTCTGGCGCACCGGCCGAGCACGGCCCTGGGCGCGGTCCGGCCGACCTACAAGCCCGGCGTGACGCTCTGCGATCTGCACGACGTTTTGCCGGAGCGCATCACGAAGGTGCTGGAAAACGCACTGCCGGAGCTGGACCGGCGCCTGCGCGGCTTTGCAGACCCGGACGCGGTGATGACCGCGCCGGAGACCAGAAGTTCGTCTCCCGTGCGCATTGTGCGCGGGGAAAACCGGCAGTCGGAGATTGCGGGGCTCTATCCATGCGGCGAGGGCGCGGGCTACGCGGGCGGCATTATGTCCGCCGCGGTGGACGGCATTCTGACCGCGGAAGAAATCTTAAAGGCATAACAAAAACCGTGGCAGCTATGCTGCCACGGTTTTTGCATTAAAAGTCGTGCCGCGCGCCGCCGTCTGCGCCGGCGGCCTCATAAATGCGGACAATTTCTTCGATTCTCTGAAAACACGTTTCGTCCGGCGTGTCTTCGTCCAGAACGCGGCGGATGGCGATAAAAACCTGGCAGCAGCGCTCGCGCAAAAGCGCCTGCATCGCGTCTTCCGATAACTTCCGTTCGTCGTACACCGTGTCGAGCAGGATGGACTTTTCCATCTGGCGCAGTAAGGCCGTATCGAGTTCCATGAAAATACCTCGCTTTCAGTATATTTTCTTATTGCACCAATATAGTGCAATAATATCAGGAATATCACATAAAATCAACACCGTATTGTTCAGAATTAGTGCAAAGCGGTGTTTAAATATGGATATGGAATACGCAAGGCGCGTTGGAAAAATCATACGTGCGCTTCGGATGCAGAAAAAGCTCTCACAGGAACAGCTTGCGGCGAAGGCGCAGCTTCAGGGCTGTGATCTGACCAGAAGCGCGCTGGCAAAAATCGAGTGCGGACAGAGAAGTATCTATCCGGACGAACTCAAGGCAGTGAAACAGACCCTGGACGTCCCCTACGAAATCTTGCTGCCATAGGCGGCAAATATGCAGAGCGCTATATTATCCTCGGCCTGAAGATAGCCTATTATCGCAAAAAACGCGGGTACACGCAAGAAAACTTTGCCGAAAAGGTGGAGAACCGTCTGAATTTTCCTGCGCAGGTCGAAGGTACGGGTACGGTACGCGGCGTGAGGGTGGAGACACTGTTCAAGATGGCCGGCGTTTTGCAGGCCGCGCCGGCGAAGCTTCTGGAAGACGGCTGAATTTCTTTGTTGCATTATGCGGACTCTTTGGGTATAATACGACTATAATCACAAATAGGAGGCCACAATCATGGCTGTAAAAATTGAAAAGTCCACCATCATCGGCGACGTTCTTGACATTGCGCCGCAGACTGCTCCGCTGTTCATGGC
>CAKUCT010000196.1 GCA_934643765.1 uncultured Oscillospiraceae bacterium | reverse complement strand
GTCTTGCCCTTGTACTTGTCGGGCTCTTCGGTGATATCGCGGTAGAACAGGGCGTAGTCCTCGTCTTCGATCTTCACCACCGGGGCGTTCAGATCAAAGGGCAGGGGATCTTCCATTTCGTCGGGCTGGGTGGTGCCGTCGGTGTATTCATAGAGAATGTTGATCCGGCGGTTGACCGCGCGGGCGATCTTGTGAAGTTCGGTCACGTCCGTGCCGGGCGCGACGCGGTTGAAGATCACCATCTCCGCCCCGGCCAGCTTGTCCACGGTCAGCTGGCGCATGTTCTGGTTGTAGGCCAGGAAGGTGCTCGCGTCGGCGAACATGACCTCCTGCGCGATCTGCCAGGAATCGGGCGTCTTGAGATAGAAGTCCGAAGCCATGTGCATGCCGTTGAGCTCGACAATCACGCGGTCGGCGTGATATTTCTTGCGCAAGCCCTCGAGCATTTCCTCGCTGAGCTCTTCATAGCTCGGGGTTTCGATATAGACATTTTTGGAGGGGTAGGTGGAGATGTCATATTCCTCCTCGCCCTCTTCAAACACCAGAAGCAGCGTCTTTTCGCCCGCGTTGAAGCGCGGGTCCTCGAGCGTTTCCTGGATGAACTTTGTCTTGCCGGCCTCCAAAAAGCCGGTGAAGACGTACATCGGAAAGGTTACGGCCATTTCGCTTCTCCTTATTCGCCGAACAGGCTTGCAATCGCGCTCTCGTTGAGCTTCGAGCCGATGACGCACAGACGGCCGGTGACCATCGCGCCGCCCTCGCGGATGTCGCTCTCGCCCGGGACATAGTCGAAGTGAATCCAGCGGTCGGAATCGCTGGAGGCAACATAGCCCTTCGCGCGCAGCACCATGCCGAACTGCTCTGCGTTGGAGAGCTCGTTCAGGATGCCTTCAATCTGCTCGGTCGTGAATTTCTTGTGGGTCTCCATGCCCCAGCTGACAAACACTTCGTCGGCGTCGTGTCCATGGTGATGATGGTGATGATGCTCGTGCTCGTCGTCATCGTCATCGTGATGATGGTGGCAGCAGCAATCGGGGTCGTCGCACTCGTCATCGTCGTCGTGGTGGTGATGATGGTGCTCATGCTCGTCGTCATCGTCATCGTCGTGGTGATGATGGCAGGAGCACTCGGGATCGTCGCACTCGTCGTCATCATCGTCATCGTGGTTGTGGTGATGCGCGTGCGCCTCTTTTTCAAGCTCCGCCAGCTCCAGAGCGATGGAGGTCTTCTGCTCCATGGCGGCCATGAGCTGCTCGCCGGTCAGCTGGTCCCACGGCGTTGTCACGAGGACGGCGTTGGGGTTGTGGTCGCGGATCATCTTGACGCACTCGTCGAGCTTTTTCTCGTCGACATTCTGCGTGCGCGAGAGGATAATGGTGTTGGCGGTTTCAATCTGGTTGTTGTAGAACTCGCCGAAGTTCTTCATATACATCTTGCACTTCGTAGCGTCTGCGACGGTGACGAAGTTGCCGAGCGTCACATCGTCGGACGTGACCTTGCGCACGGCCGCGATCACGTCCGAGAGCTTGCCGACGCCGGACGGCTCGATCAGGATGCGGTCGGGGGCATAGTCCGCGATGACCTTGCGCAGCGCCTTGCCGAAATCACCCACCAGCGAGCAGCAGATGCAGCCGGAGTTCATCTCGGTAATTTCAATGCCGGCCTCCTGCAGAAAGCCGCCGTCAATGCCGATCTCGCCGAATTCGTTCTCGATGAGCACGAGCTTCTGGCCGTGATAGGCCTCTTTGATCATCTTTTTGATGAGCGTCGTCTTGCCGGCACCAAGAAAACCGGAATAAATGTCAATGATTGTCATAGAAAACACCTTCTGTTTTTTATTTTCTACCATTGAGTATAGCACTTCTGTCAAGTGGTATCAAGCAATCTGCGGGCCGGAATTTCAAAATCCGGCGAAAATCGATTGACAAACGGGAAACAGTATGCTAAGATAATACACGGCTTTTGGAGCCGGTATTCGGAGAGATGTCCGAGCGGTTTAAGGAGCTGGTCTTGAAAACCAGTGACACAGCAATGTGCCGTGGGTTCGAATCCCACTCTCTCCGCCATTTCTTTCCTGCATACGGATTTCATTTTTCGACCTGCGGAAGTACCCAAGAGGCCGAAGGGGCTCCCCTGCTAAGGGAGTAGTCGTCTAAAAAGCGAGCGAGAGTTCGAATCTCTCCTTCCGCGCCAGAAACAGGGCATCCCATCCGGGATGCCCTGTTTCTTTATGAGTGGCGGAGAGATTCGAAATGGGATCGTCACAGTCCGGTGGACTGTGACTGCAGCCAGTTCAAAAACTGGCTGCCACGATAATTTTTATCGAAGATAAAAATGCAGGGAATCTCTCCTTCCGCGTCTCTACGCATAACCAGCATCCCATCCGGGATTCCCTGGTTCTTTTTTTCTACGCCTTTATGGCCTTGCGCGTTTTTCAAAATCGGTGTAAGATGAGAAAAAAGCCGAAAAGGGGAGCGGAATGTCACAGATTACAAAACGAGCGCTGGAGCAGTCGCTCAAGAACCTGCTGCTGCAAAAGCCGCTGCACAAGATTACCATCAACGACATTACAGAGGACTGCGGCATCAACCGCATGACGTTTTACTATCACTTCAAGGACATCTATGATCTGGTGGAGTGGTCGTGCGAAGAGGACGCGCGCAAGGCGCTGGAGGGAAAGAAGACCTATGACACCTGGCAGCAGGGCCTTCTGCAGATTTTTGAGGCCGTGCTGGAAAACAAGCCCTTTATTATGAATGTGTATCACTCGGTCAGCCGCGAGCAGGTGGAGAGCTATCTCTACCGGCTGACGTACGATCTTCTGGAGGGCGTGGTGGAAGAGCAGGCGGCCGGTATGTCTGTGCGTGCGGAGGACAAGGCGTTTATCGCGGACGTCTATAAATATGCGTTTGTGGGCCTGATGCTCGACTGGATCAAGTCGGATATGAAAGAAGACCCGCAGAAAATTGTTGCGCGGCTGGCGCTGGTTGTGCGCGGAAGCGTGGCCGCGGCGCTCTCGCGGTTCCGGATTGACCGGCCGGAAACGGAAATTTTATCAGAACGGCCGGAATGATAAAAATTCAGGCAAATTGTGTCTTCGTGGTGAGTTTTTCATCACGGAGATTTTTCTGTCTATGGTGTTTTTTTTCAGAATGCTGTATGCTCAAACCATCGAAAGGGAAACATAGAAAGCGGTACCGTGAATGTGGCTGACAGAGAACGCGGCGCCGGCCTGGTTTCCAAATTGTGTTTTGAATCTGAACGGAGGTTATCAATATGTATTATTCCAGCGGTAACTATGAAGCATTCGCAAGACCAAAAAAGCCCGAGGGCATTGACGCAAAATCTGCCTACATTGTCGGCAGCGGCTTGGCCGCGCTGACGGCTGCCTGCTATCTGGTGCGCGACGCGCAGATGAAGGGCGAGCGGGTGCATATTCTGG
>CAKUCT010000195.1 GCA_934643765.1 uncultured Oscillospiraceae bacterium | reverse complement strand
GAGTAGCTGTAGGGGCCGTCATATTTTTCAGAGAGGCGGCTGCGCGCTTCTTCGCTGGGGTCGATGTGGAAGGTGACGACGGCAAGCGCGCCGTATCCCTGATCGTCGTTGAGATACACCGGATGATCGTAGCCGAGCTCGGTGTCGCAGAGGTCCGGAAGGATGCAGGTTGTGTAGAACGTGTAGGCCTCCTGACTTGAAAGATAGCGCGTCTCGGGCGCGGTGCCGTCGTCCGATTTTTCATAGGCTTCTACATAGCAGTAGGCGAACGAGGCGGCGTCCGGGCAGAGCTCCTCCGGAATGGCATTGCGCTTGAGCACCATCGACGGCGAGTTGATCAGCGCGTCAAAACGGCAGATCAGACTGTCCGGGTCCTGCCGCTGCGCGTCGCCGATGGCGATGGGGTAGCGGCGGGTAATGCAGGTGCCGTCCTTGAGATAATAGGCAAAGGTTGCGGAGGTCCAGTCGTTGGTTTTGAGCGCTTCTTCGTTTTCCTTCCGGCGCTCGATCAGAAGGCGGTGGAACTGTGTGAACGCTTCAATGTCTGCCGTATCCTGCGTGCTGCCGGCGTAGGTCAGTTCGACCCGGGAGATATCGTCAATATCCGGGATGCCGGAGTGGGCACCGAAGACGTCAAGCCGTTCCAGCGTGCAGCCCAGCACCAGCACCAGGCAGACCGCGCCGAAGCCGAGCCAGGTTTTAAGACCCCGGAAGACGGCAACAGTCTTTTTCAGCATCATCTGCGCGCAGAAGTAGCCGATCGCCGCGCCGAGCACCATGAACAGAAGCGTTCGCCAGAAGGCCGCGGCGCCGAATTGTGTGGTTGTCTGCAGGGAGGACAGCAGATCGCCGAGCACGATGCCGCTGCCGATGGCAAAGCAGTAGAGGAACACAGGCCGGAGGGGCTTTACCGCGATCACATCTCCGGAGCGCTCCATTTCGCGCCTGCGGAAGACCCAAAGCGCCAGAAGCGAGAAGACCAGGCCAACAATAGCGAAGACGATCAGATAGCGCCAGCCGTACATCACATAATGCGCTTCGTCGTAGGTGACGCCGTCGGGCAGGAGGGCGGGGGCGGTGGTAATTCCGTCGGTCATCAGGTAGTAGACGGGGCTGAGCTTATAGAAAATCGTGTTGCGTGTGCCGTCATACCACCAGATGTCCATGCCGTAGACAAACGAGGACAGCTGCGAGCGGAGCGTCGTATAGAGCACTACGCTTGTGAAGTTTAAAATGGCGTAGACCGCGGGCATGGCCGCGATCTGGCCGATGATGATGGAGAGCAAGACGGCAAAGCCGAAAAAGCCCAGAAAGCTCAGGGTGCTCGCGCCGAAGAAGCATGCGCAGGCGTAGAGCTGCGGATAGCCATGCAGCAGCAAGACCAGGAAGGTCAAAAGGGCTATCAGAAGATTTGCCAGCGTGACCATGAGAATGCCCGTCAGAAAGTTTGTCAGGAACAGAGCCTCGCGCCGCACGGGAAGCGAAGCGTAGAAGTAGGCGTTGTTGGTGTGGAACAGCCACGAGAACAAAATCCACGCGCTGGCCAGGGCGATGAGCGCGGCCAGGCAGGCACCGGCTATCGTAGTGTTGAGAACCAGACTGCAGAGCGTTCCGTTGAGTGATCCGTAGTGTTCCGGCTGGTAGTCAAAGCTCAGAAGACTGCCCGGAAGAAAAATCAGCCACAAAAGCAGGTAGCACAGCCACAGCGGCATTGTTCTTCGCAGCGAGCGGCGGAAGATTGCACCATCAAAGTACGAGATTTTTGACGTCATAGTTCACACCTCCCAGTTCATAGATAAAGATTTCCTCCAGACTCAGCGGCAGCAGATCACACAGCAGGGGATTGCACTGCTGCAGAAGCCCGGCGATTTCGCGGCGATCACCGCGGACGATGAGCGTCTGGATGCGGCCGGTCATGGACTTGTGCAGAACGTTCAGCTCCGGCGGAATCGGCCGGTCGGTCACGAGCTGAACCTTGACGATGTTTTCCTGCAGCTCGGAAAGCGAGCGCTCCAGCAGCATTTTACCCTGGTGCAGGACGCCGACATGGTCACACACGTCCTCCAGCTCGCGCAGATTGTGCGACGAGACAAGAACTGTTGTGCCGCGCGCGGCGACATCCTCCAGAATCACGCTCCAGACCTGCTTGCGCATCACGGGGTCCAGACCGTCGACCGGCTCATCGAGCACCAGATAATCCGGCTCCGTGCAGATGGCAAGCCAGAACGCGGCCTGCTTCTGCATGCCCTTGGAGAACCGGCGCAGGGGCTTTTTGGTGTCCAGCGGGAAAATATTGCGCAGCGCTTCAAAGCGTTTGTCGCTGAATCTGGGATAGAGCTGCTTATAAAATTGACGCAGCTCGCCGATGGATGTGGTTGCGTGGCAGCTCAAATCGTCCGGGATGCAGGCGATGCGGGCTTTGATGGCGGGGTTTTCAAAAACAGGCTCGCCGCCGACAAGCACGTTACCGGAATCCTGACGATAGACGCCGGTGACGTGGCGGATGATGGTGGATTTTCCGGCGCCGTTCGGGCCGACAAGACCGTAGACAGAGCCGGACGGCACGTGCATGGTGAGCTGGTCCAGCGCGGTAAAGCCGTCAAAGCGCTTGGTGAGGTCTTTGATTTCAATCATGCGTGTTTCTCCTCCTTTTCGGGGATTTGCGATAAAACTTCTTCCTGCGTCGCGCCGAGCGTGTAAGCCTGCAGTGCAAGCGAACGAAGCTGCGAAAAAATCTCAAGCTTTTTCTTCTGCTGCAGCGGTTCAATTTGCGCGGCGAACGAGCCCTTGCCTGGGACACTGACCAGATATCCGTCTGCTTCCAGCTCGCGGTAGGCTCTCTGGATGGTGTTTGGATTGATCGAGAGCGTGCCAGCCAGGTCCCGCACGGACGGAAGCTTTTCGCCGGGCGCAATGGCGCCGGAGAGGATCAGGCGGGTAAACTCCTGCTTGATCTGTTCATAGATGGGGCGCGGGTCGCGGTAATCCAGATTGAGCGTAGAAAGCCCTCCTCTCAACTGTATTATTTGTTCTAGTACACTTATAACACAGCGGGTAAAAAAAGTCAACGCCCGAAAGAAATTCTTAAGAATTTCCCGCGGGCGCCGCTTGCAAAGGGGAGATATGGAAGGTAAAACCGTATAAAAATCCCTCCGGAAGGTTCCTTCCGGAGGGACGGGATATGATTACATGTCGAACGGCTCCATGCCGAGGACGGGATGGCCGACCTCAGTCAGGAAGTTCAGCAACTCTTCCGGATCGCCGGAAGCGCAGTTGGTTTCGTCCGCAACCATATCGGCAAAGTTGTCGATATCGTACAGATCCTTTGCGGTCTCGTTGAGCTTGTCGCGGATCTGATCCTTCAGCTCCTTCGGCAGCCAGACCAGACGGGCAACGCCGCCTTCAGCCTTCAGGAACTTATGGGAGGCAATGTAATGCTTGCCGTGGCCCATGAAGCCCGGGGTCTGAACGCCGCCGCCGGTCATGGAAGCCATCTC
>CAKUCT010000194.1 GCA_934643765.1 uncultured Oscillospiraceae bacterium | reverse complement strand
AGCTTGTTCCAGTCCTCCTCTGTCAGCTTGCCGGTGACAAGCTTCTGGTTGTCGACAAAGCTTTCGTTGGACAAAAGGCGCATGGCCAGCTGCTCACGCGACATTTCAAGCGAGAAAAAGGCGACGGTTTTATTTGTGTTTTTCGCGACGGAGAGCGCAATGTTCAGCGCCATCGACGTCTTGCCCATGCCGGGGCGGGCCGCGATGAGCAGAAGGTCCGATTTGTTCAGGCCGTTGATCTTCTTATCCAGATCGTGAAGGCCCGTCGACAGGCCCGGAATTTCGCTTCCGGACTCGGCCAGCTCTTCCAGCCGGTCGTAGACGTTGATGAGGACCTTTCCGATGTGCTGCAGGCTGTCTCCGGAGTTTTCCTTGCGGAGGCCGTAGACCTTTTTCTCCGCGGCCTCCAGCATCTCCTGCGCCGTGCCGGTGCCTTCCTGGACCATGGCGGTGATTTCATCTGCCGCCGTGCCGAGGTTCCGCATAAGCGCCTTGTCGTGGACAATGGCGCAGTATTGCCGCACATTGGCGGCCGTCGGCGTGATCTGCAGAAGCTGTGAGATATAGTCGTAGGAATGCGCTTCGTCGTAGACGCCGCGCTCTTTCATCTTGTCGAGCACGGTGACGGGGTCAATGTGCTGCGAGAAGTTGAACATCGTATAGATGGTCTCGTAGATGTCCCGGTTCTGCTGCAGATAGAACTCATCCGGCTGCAGAAGGCCGATGACGTCCGGCACGCAGCGCTCGTCAATGAGCATCGAGCCCAGGACAGACTGCTCGGCCTCCAGCGACTGGGGCACCTGCCGTGTCAGCAGCTCATCCATATCCGTTCACCTCCTGGTTTTTCTGAAAAATCGAAAACCGGCAGGGCCGCGCAAACGCGCGGCCTGGCCGGGAAGCATTACAGTTCGCGCACCTCTACCTTGAGATCCGCTGTGATCTCGTAGCCGAGCTTGCACTTGGCGGTGTAGGTGCCGGTGGTCTTGATGGGTTCGACGACGATCTTGCGCTTGTCAAGCGTGATCTTCTCCTGCTTTTCGAGCGCGTCTGCAATTTCGGCGTTCGTGACCGAGCCGAAGAGCTTGCCGGCTCCGCCGCCCTTGGCGGTGACGACGACGGTCATGTCCTTCATCTTCTTGGAGATTTCCAGCGCCTCGGCGCGCTCTTTGGCCTGACGCTCCTGGGTGGCCTTGTCGTTCATGCGCATGGTATTGATATTGTCGGCAGTTGCCTCCTGGGCAAGCTTTCTCGGCAGCAGGAAGTTTCTTGCGTAGCCGTCGGAAACCTCAATCATCTGGCCGCGTTTACCTTGGCCCTTGACATCCTGCGATAAAATAACTTTCATAAGTATAGCTCCTTTCAGTCAGATGCGTTGCCGCATTTAAGATTCGTAAAACTGGTCAATGGCTGCGACCAGATCTGTCAGCACCTCGCGGACGGTTTTTCCGCGGATCTGCGCGCCGGCCGTCGCGGCATTGCCGCCGCCGCCGAGCTTTTCCAGCACCACCTGCACGTTGCACGAGCCGATGGAGCGTGCGGACATGTAGATCACGTCTCCGTCGGGATAGAGGACGAACGAGGTCATAATGCCGGAGATATTGAGCAGCTCGTCCGAAGCCTGCGCGGCGATGGTTCTTGGGACCGTGTGGTCAACGGCCGCGATGGCAATTTCGTTGCGGTACAGCCGCGCGGCCTGGATGATCTGATAGCGCTGCAGCGTGGCGTCAAGATCGTTCTGGAAGAGCTTTTTGACCTCCACGGTGTCCGCGCCCGCGCGGCGCAGGAAGGCCGCGGCTTCAAAGGTGCGCGAGCCCGTGCGCACGGAGAAGTTCTTGGTATCGAGCACAATGCCGGCAAGAAGCGCCTGCGCCTCAATGGGCCGGATATCCTTCTGCTCGGTTGCGTACTGCAGAAGCTCTGTCACAAGCTCTGACGCGGACGAGGCAAACGGCTCGTGCAGATTCAGAACGACCTGCTCAATGTAATCCGCCGCGCGGCGGTGGTGGTCGATCACGGCCACACGGGAAATGGACTCCAGAAGCTCGCGCGACTCGACCTGATCCGGCCGGTTCGTGTCAACAACAATGAGCAGACTCTTGCTGTCGGCCTCCACAAGCGCATCCTGCCCGGAGACAAATTGCCCGGTAAAATCGCCGGATGCCTTGAGCTCTGCAATGAGGCTCCCAGAGACGTTCTTTTCAAGATCGATGACGATCTTTGCAGTTTTGCCGCGCTTGCGGCAAAGGCAGCTGATGCCGACCGCCGCGCCCAGTGCGTCGAGGTCCGCCATCTTGTGGCCCATGACGAAGACCTGGCTCGACTGCGAGATGAGCTCCGCCAGAGACCCGGCCACGACGCGTGACTTGACTCTCGTGCGGCGCTCGGTTTCCTTGGTGCGGCCGCCGTAGAAGGTGAAGTTATAGCGGTCTTTGATGACAACTTGGTCGCCGCCGCGCGACAGGGCCATTTCAATGGAGAGATTGGCAAAAGAATAGTTTTCCTCAAACGAGCTGCCGTCCCGGCCGATGCCAAGAGAAATCGTCGCGCCCACACCCGCGGGATTGCACACGGCGCGGATGGAGTCAAGAATGGAAAATTTCCCTTCCTGCAGTCTCGATAAATCCTTGCTTTCAAACAGCAGCAGGTAGCGGTTGCGCTCAATTTTGCGGCACAGCGCGTGGATGCCGGTAATCCAGCCGGAGACGGCCTCGTTGATCTGCGCGTCCAGTTTTGAGATGGTGGAGTCGGGGAGATTGCTCATCAGCTCGTCATAGTTGTCGATCAGAATGATGGCTGTGATCGGCCTTGTGCGCAGAAACTCGTCGCGGACATTGAACATCTCTGTCATATCGGCGAAGAAGATCGTCGCCAGGCGGACGGTGGTTGCGTCGTCCTCGGCGCGCACATAGTTTCCATAGATGCGGTAGCGCCGGGCGCCGATGAGCTGGTCGCCGGGAAGCTCCGTCCGTCCTTCGCGCAGCCAGCCGGTGGTAAAGCCGGGGACCACGGAGTCGAGCGTCTGATACTGGCAGCCGTCGGAAAGGCCGGTCATGGCGTAAAAGCCTTCGTTGCCCCAGATGATCTCGCCCTCCGGCAGGCGGATGACCGCCATGGGAAAGGGGGAGCCTGCGTGCACGGAGATGCCCTCTTCATCGGTCGCGCTCTGCACATAGTGCATCAGGGCGTTTCGCCTGCGGATGAACAGATACCGGCTGACGATCATCGTGATGATTGTCACGGCAAGCTCTCCTGCCGCGAGATAATATTGATCCAGCAGCGCAGCGGCCACTGTGAACGCCAGCATCACCAGGCAATACCAGAAAACGCCGGGCTGCAGAAGCTTTGAGACATGCTTATTCAAGCGCGCTGCGCCTCCTCTCACAATCCTAACCATGAATTTTTCTAATTATAGCAAATCGACAGCTTTTTTACAAGAGTGCACAAAATTTATGCGCGTGAGTTGGAGCGCAGCTTTTTGGCAAAGAGCCCGCTCTCTTTGCCAAGCTGAAAAATATTTGTATACTTTGGAAGGAAAGTGTGCTATACTACACAATAGCATGAGGAGTGTGCCCTTTCGGCGGTATGCCGCCGCGGGCGC
>CAKUCT010000193.1 GCA_934643765.1 uncultured Oscillospiraceae bacterium | reverse complement strand
TCAATCGACGCGGTCAGCCGGGAGGCCGTGCGGATTCTTCGCCTATTCGGCGACACGAAGACCAAGAAGGTCGTCGCAAATGTCGGCCCGGAGCAGGAATATTTTCTGATCGATAAGGAGCTCTATCTCAAGCGCGAGGATCTTCGCATGTGCGGCCGGACGCTCTTTGGCGCGAAGCCCCCGAAGGGACAGGAGCTGGACGATCACTACTACGGCTCCATCCGCCCGCGCGTCACTGCCTATATGCAGGACCTGGACGAAGAACTCTGGAAGCTCGGCGTCTACTCCAAGACCAAGCACAACGAGGTCGCGCCCAGCCAGCATGAGATGGCGCCCGTGTACTGCGACTGCAACACCGCGTGCGACCAGAACCAGCTGACGATGGACATTATGAAAAAGGTCGCCGACCGGCACGGTCTTGTGTGTCTGCTCCACGAAAAGCCCTTCGCCGGCGTCAACGGCTCGGGTAAACACGACAACTGGTCGCTTGCCACCGATTCCGGCGAGAACCTCTTCGCCCCCGGCAAAACGCCCAGCCAGAACGCGCAGTTCTTGCTGTTTCTGACGGCGTTCATCCAGGGCGTCGACGAGTATCAGGAGCTGCTTCGCTCCACGGTCGCCTTTGCGGGCAACGATCACCGTCTCGGCGCGCAGGAAGCGCCTCCCGCCGTTATCTCGATTTTCGTCGGCGATGAGCTGACCGAAATCATCAACTCCATCATCGACGAAACCAACTATACCGACCGCAAAAAAGGCGCGCTGCGCATCGGCGTCGACGTGCTTCCCACCATCCCGCAGGACACCACCGACCGCAACCGCACCTCGCCTCTGGCCTTCACAGGCAATAAGTTTGAGTTCCGTATGCTCGGCTCCAGCCAGTCCATCTCCGGCCCGAACATCGCGCTCAACACCATCGTCGCGGACGCGCTCGGCCAGTTTGCGGACAAGCTGGAACAGGCGGATAATTTTGAAGCCGCCCTGCATGATCTCATCCGCGACTCTCTGCGCGCGCACCGCCGCATTCTCTTCAATGGCAACGGCTATGAAGGCAGCTGGATTGAAGAGGCCGAGCGCCGCGGCCTTGCAAACCTCGTCTCCGCGGCTGACGCGCTGCCCGCGTTCGTGCTGGAAAAGAATATTGACCTGCTCTCCCGCCACGGCGTACTCAGCCGCAGCGAAATGATGGCCCGGCACGAAATTCATATGGAAAACTACTGCAAGGTCATCCGCATTGAAGCGTCTACGCTCATCGACATCGTCCAGCACACGCTCCTCAACGCCGCAACAGCCTACACAAGAGACCTCTGCACCGCAATTTTGCAGAAGAAGGCCGCGCTTCCGGGCGAAACCTGCCGCGTCGAGTCCGCGCTCGCCGCGTCCGTCAGCCGGCTGGGAGAGGATCTTCTCGACCGCTGCGCCGCGCTCAAGACAGCGCTTGACACCATGCCGCACGGCCTGGATTCCGAAGCCGAGATGCACTACTGCCACGATCAGCTTGTGCCCGCCATGGCCAAGGTCCGCGAGACCATTGACCATATGGAAACGCTGGTTGCCAGCCCCTATTGGCCAGTGCCGACCTATTGCGACCTTCTGTTCTCGGTCTGAAAGGCTGCGCCTCGCAGAGTTTCGCCCCGCAGGGCGAAATAAAGTAAAAACCATGTTATCCGGCGGCTTCGCCGACCGGAAACATACATATCGCCTCGCAAGTGTGGAATTTGTGCGCCTCAGGCGCACAAATTATGCGCGCATGCGAGGCGCAATTCCTTCTGTCAAAAAAGCAAAAGCTTTTTTGACAGTCACAAAGCCCGCTGACGTTTGTCAGCGGGCTTTGCTTATTTTGTATGTTCCTGAATGAACGTTTCGATGGCCTCAATCTGTCGCGTCGTCTGCTCGACGGCGGGGCCGCCGTAGCTCTTGCGCTGCGAAACGCAGGTGTCCAGGCTGATGGCCTCATAGACATCGGGGCCGAAGAGCGGCGAGAGGTTTCTGAGCTCCGTCAAAGACAGATCCTCCAGCGTGCACTTTTTCTGCGTGCACAGATACACCAGCTGCCCGGAAACCTTATACGCATCGCGGAAGGGCATACCCTTTTTGGTGAGGTAGTCTGCGCAGTCCGTTGCGTTCAAAAATCCCTTGCTTGCCGCCGCGCGCATATTATCCGGCAGAACCGTCATCGTCTCGACCATCGCCGTGAAGACTGGCAGGCACTGCTCCAGCGTATCAAGCGCGTCAAAGACAGGCTCCTTGTCCTCCTGCATGTCCTTGTTATAGGCCAGCGGCAGGCTCTTCATCACCGTCAGAAGGCTCATCAGATCGCCGTAAACCCGGCCCGTCTTGCCGCGCACCAGCTCTGCCACGTCCGGATTTTTCTTCTGCGGCATGATGGACGAGCCCGTTGCGTATGCATCGTCGAGCTCAATGAATTTAAATTCCCAGCTGCACCAGGCGATAATCTCTTCGCTGAACCGGCTCAGGTGCATCATCAGAATGGACGCGCCCGACAAAAATTCCAGCGCGTAATCCCGGTCGGAAACGCCGTCGAGCGAGTTGGACATCGGCCCCGTAAAGCCGAGGGCCTTTGCGGTCTGGAACCGGTCAATGGGATACGTCGTTCCGGCCAGCGCCCCTGAGCCCAACGGGCACTCGTTCATCCGCGTCTGGCAGTCTTCCAGTCTTGTAACGTCGCGGCAGAACATGTTGGCGTAGGCCATCAGGTGCTGGGCAAAGGTGATCGGCTGCGCCCGCTGCAGATGCGTATAGCCGGGCATTACGGTCTTTTGGTGCTCCTTCGCCTTCTTGCAGAGAACTGCCTCCAGCTTCAGAAGGTTTTCTACAACGTTTGAAATTTCATCGCGCAGATACAGCCGGAAATCGAGCGCCACCTGGTCGTTGCGGCTTCTTGCCGTGTGCAGGCGCTTACCGGCGTCCCCGATGCGCGCCGTAAGAAGCGTCTCCACGTTCATGTGGATATCCTCGTTGTCGGCCGTAAATTCAATCTTCCCGGCCTCCACATCGGCCAGAATCCCGGCCAGGCCCGCCTGAATGGCGTCGTTGTCTTCCTTCGACAAAATCCCGCAGTCGCACAGCATCTGCGCGTGCGCCATGGAGCCTGTGATATCCTGCTTATAAAGCCGCTGGTCGAACTGAATGGACGCGTTGAAATCGTTCACCAGCGCGTCGGTCTGCTTCTGAAAGCGTCCTGCCCAAAGTTTCATAATCGTACCTCATAAAAAGCAGCCTGCCCGCACGGGCAGGCTGTGTGATATTGATTTTCGTATACTGCAAGTCTACTGCAACGCCTTGCGGCGGAACGATCCGTGCAGTCCTGCGCGAGAGATGTTCCGTCAGAAGAAGGCGCGGCAGGCACTGGTGTATCGTGTATACTGCAAGTTTGCTGCAGCGCCTTATGGCGGAATGATCCGTGCAGTCCTGCGCGTGAGATGTTCCGTCAGAAGAAGGCGCAGCAGGCACTGATGTATCGTGTATACTGCAAGTTAGCTGCAACGCCTTGCGGCGGAACGATCCGCGCAGTCCTGCGCGTGAGATGTTCCGTCAGAAGAAGGCGCGGCAGGCACTGGTGTATCGTGTATACTGCAAGTTTGCTGCAGCGCCTTATGG
>CAKUCT010000192.1 GCA_934643765.1 uncultured Oscillospiraceae bacterium | reverse complement strand
AGCTTCGTCAGGGGCAGCCGCGGCAGCCCCGCGTCCAGCCCCTCCAACGCCAGCGCCTGTTTGACAGGAATCGGGTTCACCTCGCAGAACAGCGCGCCGATGAGCTCCATCATTTCGCGCTGCAGCCGGCCTGCAAGGCGGAAATCATTTTGCTGGCAGGCACGGATCATGGCAAGCGTCTTTTTGGGCCGGACGTTGGAAAGAACCGAGATCAGCCCCTTCGCGCCGAGAGCCATAGAGCAGACAGCCTCGTCGTCGTTTCCGGACCAGACGAAGAAATCATCGCCGCAGTGTTCAATGGTTTTGGCAATTTTTGCGGGACTGCCGCCTGCCTCTTTGACGCCCTGAATGTTTGGGTGCCGGCTCAGAGCCTCATAGGTTGAAAGCTGCATGTCGACGCCGGTGCGGCTTGGAACGTTGTAGCAGATGACGGGGCAGGAAATGCTGTCTGCGATGGCGGTATAGTGCGCGATGAGGCCCGCCTGCGTACATTTGTTGTAATAGGGCGTCACAACCAGAACGGCGCTTACGCCCATAGATGCCGCGACACGGCTCATTTCGATTGCATGAGCCGTGTCGTTCGAACCGGTTCCTGCGATGATTTTGCAGCGTCCGGCGGTATATTGTATCGCGTGGGAGATGACGCGCAGCTGTTCGGAAGCTGACTGCGTGGCACTCTCGCCGGTGGTTCCGCAGACGACAATGGCGTCGACGCCTGCGGCAAGCTGGGAGTCGAGAAGCTGTTCAAGCGTTGGAATGTCGATTGTACCGTTTCTGAAGGGTGTCACGAGCGCCGTGGCCAGACCTTCAAAGACGGGCTGCTTCATGCCAACCACACTCCCTCTATGAAAAATTATTTTGCGTCAATATATCCTTCTGCGCACAGAAGCTCGGCAAGCAGGACAGCGCCGCCCGCGGCTCCGCGCAGGGTATTGTGGGACAGGCAGACAAACTTGTAGTCATACTGGGTATCTTCGCGCAGACGGCCGATGGAGATGGCCATGCCGCCCTCTAAGTTGCGGTCGAGCTTCGTCTGCGGACGGTTATCCTCTTCAAAATAGTGCAGGAACTGCTTGGGCGCGGACGGGAGGTTCAGCTCCTGTGCGCGGCCGGCGTAAGCGGCCCAGTCGGCCTTGATCTGCTCGATGGAGGGCTTTTCGCCATTGAAGGACATGAAGCACGCGGCCATGTGACCATCCGAGCACGGCACGCGCAGGCACTGCGCGGTGATAGCCGGGCCCTTGGCAACTTCAATATGGTCGCCTTCAACCTTGCCCCAGAGCTTCAGGGGCTCCTGCTCCGACTTTTCTTCCTCGCCGCCGATGAAGGGGATGACGTTGTCAATCATCTCGGGCCAGGTATCAAAGGTCTTGCCTGCGCCGGAGATGGCCTGATAGGTGCACACGAGCGCCTTATCAAGACCGTATTTCATCAGCGGGTGCAGAGCGGGCACATAGCTCTGCAGCGAGCAGTTGGACTTGACGGCGATGAAGCCGCGCTTGGTGCCAAGGCGCTTGCGCTGCGCGTCGATGATTCTGATATGATCCGCATTGATCTCGGGAACGACCATCGGCACATCCGGCGTCCAGCGGTGCGCGGAGTTGTTGGAGACGACCGGGCACTCAAGCTTTGCGTATGTTTCTTCCAGCGCCTTGATTTCGTCCTTTTTCATATTGACGGCGCAGAAGACAAAGTCGACCATCGAGGCAATCTTTGCGGCGTCCGCTTCGGCGTCCATCACAACAAGATTTGCAGCCTGCTCGGGGATATCTTCGCCCATGAACCACTTCTGGCCGACGGCCTCACGATAGGTCTTGCCCGCGCTGTGCGCGCTGGCTGCCAGAACGACCGGCTCAAACCAGGGATGCTTCGATGTCAGCAGGACGAACCGCTGACCGACCATGCCCGTTGCGCCAATGATACCAACTTTATACTTCTTCATACGTTTTCGCTCCATTCTATATGAGTTTGGGGTTGATTGTACCCGCGAGATATACTATAATGACATCGCTTGAGCTGACCGGAACGGCCAGTTCAAACAGCTATGTGTGTTCACGGGAAACGGACGAATGTCCGCCTATCGGGATGACTTCATCATAGCATATGCAGCTTTGGCTGTCAATGTGAAAGCTGCACAGTTTCTTTCATAAAGCGAGGGGACTTTTGTTGAAAACCCATGATTTCTATTATGATCTGCCGGAGGAGCTGATTGCCCAGACGCCGCTGGAGCGGCGAGACGGTTCTCGGCTGATGGTTCTGAGCAAGGACACCGGCGAAATTGAGCACAGACACTTTTACGACCTGCCGGAGTATCTGGAGCCGGGGGACTGCCTGGTGCTCAACGACTCGCGTGTGCTGCCGGCAAGACTTCTTGGCCATCGCGTGCCGACGATGGGCGCGGTGGAGGTGCTGCTGCTCAAGGACAAGGGCGACGGCGTATGGGAGTGCCTGACAAAGCCGGGCCGGAAAACGCACGCAGGGACCGAACTGTCGTTTGGAGACGGCGAGCTGACGGCGACGGTTGTCGGCGAGGTGGACGACGGCAATAAGCTGGTGCAGTTCCACTACAAGGGAATTTTTCTGGAGGTGCTTGAGCGCCTGGGCCAGATGCCGCTGCCGCCGTATATCCACGAGCAGCTCAGTGACCCTGAGCGCTATCAGACGGTCTATTCCCGGGCCAACGGCTCTGCCGCCGCGCCGACGGCGGGCCTTCACTTTACAAAAGAGCTTCTGCAGAAGCTCCAGGACAAAGGCGTGAAGCTTGCCTATGTGACGCTGCATGTCGGCCTCGGGACCTTCCGGCCCGTGAAGGCCGACGAGATTACAGACCATCATATGCACAGCGAGTTCTGTATGATGAGCGATGAGACGGCGCGGCTGCTTAATGAAACGCACGCGGCGGGCAAGCGCATTGTCTGCGTGGGCACAACATCCTGCCGGACGGTGGAGTCTCTTGTCGAGCCGGACGGCACGTTCCGCGAAAAATCCGCCTGGACTGATATTTTTATCTATCCGGGCTACAAATTCAAGGCGCTTGACGCGCTGATTACGAACTTCCATCTGCCGGAGAGCACGCTTGTGATGCTCGTCTCGGCGCTTGCGGGCCGGGAGAACATTCTGCATGCTTATAACGTAGCCGTGCAGGAGAAGTACCGCTTTTTCTCGTTCGGCGACGCAATGTTCATTCACTGAGGAGGCGCCATGTTCAAACTACTGAAAACAGAAGGCACCGCGCGGCGCGGCGAGTTTACCTGCCCGCACGGGACGGTGCAGACGCCGGTGTTTATGAATGTCGGCACGCAGGCGGCCATCAAGGGCGCGCTGTCGGCGGAAGATCTGGAGCATATCGGAACGCAGGTGGAGCTGTCAAATACCTATCATCTGCACCTGCGCCCCGGCGATGAGGTTGTCAAAAAGATGGGCGGCCTGCATAAATTTATGACCTGGAACGGCCCGATTCTGACGGACTCCGGCGGTTTCCAGGTGTTTTCGCTGGCAAGTCTCCGGAAGATCAAGGAAGAGGGGGTGACTTTTGCCTCGCACCTTGACGGACACCGGATTTTCATGGGCCCGGAGCAGAGCATGCGGATCCAGTCAAACCTTGGCTCGGATATTGCGA
>CAKUCT010000191.1 GCA_934643765.1 uncultured Oscillospiraceae bacterium | reverse complement strand
GGACACATACGACGCGATCACCGTCTCCAGAATGCCCAGTAGCGCGCCGCCCAGCAGTGCGCCATACATGTTGCCGAAGCCTCCCATGACCGCGCCGGCAAAGCCCTTGCGGCCCATCGCGGAGCCAAGCGTCGTAAAAACACCGTAGACCGGGCCGATCAGCATGCCGCCGAAGCCCGCAATCGCAGCAGAAATGCCCCAGGTCAGGGCCGTCGTCATCGACGGGTTCACACCGCACGCCTTCGCCGCCAGCGGATCCATCGCCGCGGCTCGCATTGCGGTTCCGTATTTGCTGTACTTTGTGAAAAGATGCAGAATCATCATAATGGCGATGGAAACCACGATGCAGAACGCGGCCTCCGCCTGCACATGGATACCGCCGAGGCTGATCGACGGCACGCCGAAAATCGACGGGAAATACAAAATTCTCGTGCCCCACGAGATCATGGCGCCGTTCTGCAGAATGTAAGACACCGCAATGGTCGCCAGGACGATATAAATACCGCCCGCATGGTTCGCAAAAAGCCGTCTAATGATTCCCCGCTCGATCAGCATTCCAAGTAAAACTTCAATCGCAATGACCAGAACAAACGATACGAGAAACGGCCACTTCAGAAGGCCGTAAAACGTATATCCCAAAAATGCGCCGATTGTCAGAATATCACCCTGACAAAAATTCATCAGTCCAGACGCCTTATAAACCAAACTATAGCCCAGCGCGATCAGGCCATATATACAGCCAATCACCAGGCCGGATATCAAAACTTGTCCTAACACGTTACTCTCCTTACCTACCCATTGCATGTTTTGAGCCAATGTCCACGAATGCTCTGCCCGTGCCGGGCAGCCCAAATCCGTCTCGGGCCGCCCGGCGAACAGCTATGTTTCCTGAAACGCAGCAAAGCCGCGCGCGTTTTACTGGTTCAGCTTGTCGTATCCGCCGTCCGCAATCCAGGAATCGAGATCCACGTACTTATTATCCTGAACGATGAAGCCGTTGATGTCGCCATGCAGGCCCTCGCGGTCGCCGACGGTGTAGTCCAGCGTACCGACAAGCGCTTCAAAATGGTCGATGGTCTTCAGGGCCTCAATGATATCGTCAGACTTGTTGCTGCCCGCTTTTTCTGCAGCCGCCGCGAGCACGCTGATCGTATCGTAGCCGCGGTATGCGCAGTCGTGGGTCGGCAGATAGCCGAATTCGGCGACATATTCCTCCAGGAACTGCTTCATCTGCGGATTGTCGCAGTCGTCGATCGAAGCATAGGTCACGTAGGGATAAATGAAGGCGACATTGTCAGAAGCGCTGCCGGCAAGGTCAATGGCCTCAATCGTGAACGGCTCTTTGCACAGGGCAAGGCCCGTGTAGCCAAGGGCTCTGAGCTGCTTGATGAACGAGCCCTGGGCAGAGCTGTGGGAGCTCATCAGAACGGCGTCCGGGTTGGTGTTGAGAATCTTCGCAATCTGACCGGAGAAGTCGCTGTCGCCTTCCACATAGGTCTCTTCGGTGGAAATGGTCATACCGAGCGATTCTGCCTTATCGGCAAAGGCCTTGAACGCGGAAGCGTTCGCGTCGTCCTGGCCATGCAGAACGCCGACGGAGCGCACGCCCATGTCATAAACCTTCTGCGCCAGAACCGGCATCGTTGCGCCGTTGTTGACACATGCGCGCCAGACGTATTCCCAGCCCTGCTCCATCCAGGTGTTGCTCAGGCCGGTGCCGATGCAGAGAATCTTATTTTCGTTGATGTAGTTGCCGCAGGCCAGCATGTTGCTGCTGATGAGCGAGCCCATGATGAGGTCAACCTTATCCACCTCAACAAGCTTCGAGGTGATCTTCACGGCTTCTTCCGGGATGCCCTGGTCGTCATAGGAGATCAGCTCCACCTGCTGGCCGTTCAGACCGCCGCGCTCGTTGATCTGCTTGATGGCAAGCATCGCGCCGTTGATCTGCTCCTGGCCGATGGCGGCGTTCGTGCCGGACAGCGGCTGCGAGGTACCGATCACAAGAGGCTTTGCGCTGCTGGTGCCGGCGCTGGTGTCTTTGGTATCTGTCTGCTGTGTCTGCTTGGTTTCGGTTGCGGTCGTACCCTGCGCAGAAGCGTCTGTCTGCGGCGCGGATGTGCAGGCCGCAAGGCCCATCAAAATAGCGATTGCCATCAGGATTACAATGACTTTTTTCATGTTCTGTAAAACTCTCCCTTTCTTTGTCTTATAATTCATTCTTGACTGCGCGAGAAGCTTCGGCTCGTCATCCCTCCTTTTCCTCACAACCAGACTTATGCAGCACACAAACGTATCAATCAACTGGCGCCTGTTGTATACTATGCATAAGCGCCGGATTGCAAGACTTATTTTGTTAGGCATTTATGCCTAACAAACAGATCGGCGCCGATCTGTAATTTCCATATAATTGAAGCTTCATTTCTCGCCTTCGGTCTTCGCCAGTAGGCTATGAAATCTGTCGTAATATCGTTTTTTTCCGGCCCCATATTTCCGCCTGATATTCCAATTTAGAATATAAATCCATTTTTGTCTCATTTGTGTTACATCATACTATAGCTTTTGTTCATCGTCAATCCACGATATTCCACATAAAACAACATTCCGTTTTGTAATATTTCGCCAAATTCTTTCATAATTATGACATGACAATATGCAAAATCCGGCAGACCAATACGCCAAGCAGCGTCGGCAAAAGCATCGACACAAGCGCCCATTTCGTGCTCCCGGACTCCTTGCGGACGGTCAGCACCGTCGTGCTGCACGGCCAGTGAAAGAGTGTAAAGGCCATGACGCAGAGCGCTGTTTTCGTGCTCCAGCCGGCGGCGCTTAGCTGCGCCAGCACGCTGCCGGTATCGGCCTGTGCAAGCGTGCTTCCATTGCCGAGAATCATCAGCGTCACCGGCAGGAGCAGTTCGTTAGCCGGAAACGCCAGGAAAAACGCCAGCAGCACCGCGCCGTTCATGCCGAGCCACTGCCCCGCTGGCTCCAACGCATCTGCCATCACCTGCAGAACCGGCGTCCCGGAAACGGAGATATGATGCAAACCCCACAGAAAAAGTCCCGCTGGTGCAGCCACAGCCGCCGCCCTACCCAATACAAACACGCTGCGGTCAAGAAGCGACCGCACCAGGATTCTTTTGATCTGTGGGCGCCGGAACGGCGGAAGCTCCAGCGCAAAGGACGATGCGGTTCCTTTCAGGACCGTTCTTCCAAGCAGGCTTGAGGCGCCCATCGTCGCGGCGCACCCGGCCAGCACACAAATTGTCAGCATCAGCGCCGCGAGCACAGAACGGTATCCGTCTGCCATCAGCAGGGCGCTTAAAATCAAAAGCGTTGGAAACCGGCCGTTGCAGGGCACAAGGGCGTTTGTGAGCATCGCGATCAGCCGCTCGCGCGGCGAGTCAATGATGCGGCAGCCCGTTACGCCCGCGGCGTTGCAGCCAAAGCCCATGCACATCGTCAGCGCCTGTTTGCCGCAGCTTCCGCAGCGTTCAAAGCCCGCGTCCATCAAAAACGCCACGCGCGGCAGATAGCCGACATCCTCCAGCAGCGTAAAGAGCGGAAAGAAAATCAGAAACGGCGGCAGCATCACGGAGACGACCTGTGCCGTCGTCTGAT
>CAKUCT010000190.1 GCA_934643765.1 uncultured Oscillospiraceae bacterium | reverse complement strand
GGGCTGGGTAAAATGCTGCTGCGGGTCGGTTGCCAACAGCTTCAGGCTTTCCCCTTCCGCCAGATCCGGCAGCGCCGAGCCGATGGTCTCCTGCTCGTCATCTTTGCCCTCTTCATAGATTGCCGTGAAGCCGGCAAAGGCGACGGACTGATGCGTGGCGCGGAAGACCTGGTTTTCACACGCGGCCTCAATGGCCGTCACATCGTAAACGGCATTTTCCATCTGCGAGGCGATAAAGCGGTTCCAGATCAGCTTATACAGCCGGAACTGATCGCGCGTCAGATCGTGCTCAATGAGCTCCGGGTAGAGCGCGACGTTGCTCGGACGGATAGCCTCATGGCCGTCCTGCGCGCTGGCCTTCGGCTTGTAGCGCCGGGGCTGGCCGGGATAATACTGCTTGCCGTAGCGGCTGCAGATGACCTCTCCGGCGGCGGCAAGTGCCTCTTCGGAGATACGAAGGGAGTCTGTACGCATGTAGGTAATCAGGCCCACGGAGCCCTCCTCGCGCAGCTCAATGCCTTCATAGAGCTGCTGGGCGAGCATCATCGTGCGCTTCGGCGTGAGGTTCAGCTTTCTCGACGCCTCCTGCTGCAGGCTCGAGGTAATAAAAGGCGGCGCGGGGTTTTTCTTGCGCTGCGTTTTTTTGACGCTCTGAACGGTAAACTCTTTGCCCGCGATCTGCGCAAGGACTTTATCGACATCCGCGCGGCTGCCAAGCTCGTTCTTCTTGGGATCGCCATAGTACCGGGCAGTAAAATCGCCGGGCTTTCCGACGCGGTCAAGCTGAGCGTCGATGGTCCAGTATTCCTGCGGCTCGAAGGCGCGGATTTCATTTTCACGGTCGACGACCATCCGCGTCGCAACCGACTGCACACGGCCGGCCGAGAGCCCGCGGCGCACCTTTTTCCAGAGCAGCGGGCTGAGCTGATAGCCGACAATGCGGTCGAGCACGCGTCGCGCCTGCTGCGCGTCGACCAGATTCTGATCGATGGCGCGCGGGCTTGCGATCGCCTTGCGGACAACATCCTTCGTGATTTCGTTGAACGTGACGCGGTAGGTCTTGTTGTCCGGAATGTCCAGCAGATATTTCAGATGCCACGAAATGGCCTCTCCCTCGCGGTCAGGGTCAGTTGCGAGGAAGATGTTGTCGCTCTTCGCGGCAGCCTTCTGCAGATCGTCAATGATCTCTTCTTTTCCCTTGATGGGATAATACTCGGGCTCAAAGTCGTGCTCAATGTCCACACTCATGGTGCTCTTGCGCAGATCGCGCAGATGGCCCATGCTGGCCTTGACCAGATACTCCGGCCCCAGATATTTTCCGATGGTCTTCGCCTTGGACGGAGACTCCACGATAACCAGGTTGCTTTTTGTTTTCGGCATGATTGCCTCCAGAATTTATTTGTTTTCGGCCAGTTCAAATCGCCGCCCCGGCAGCGCCGTGACATAGCCCTTGATCTGAAGGAGCGTCAGCGCGGACGATACGCGCGCGGCAGCAAGCGCCGTCTTTTCGATGATCTGGTCGATATGCTTTGCGCCGTCCGTCAGGGCAAGCGCGCACGCGCGCTCGTCCGGTGACAGGGCGTCTGAAATCTCATGTACGTCAATATAAGCCTTGGTTTCTGGCTTGTCAATGACTTTTCTGTCGGATGGAACGGCGGGCGGTTCTTTTTTTACGGGTTTTCGCGCCGCGGCAGCAGGTCTTTTTTCGCCTTGCGCGGCTTTGGGCCGCTGCTGCGGCGTCAGGTTCATGGGAATTGGCGCCGGCTGGTGTGATACCAGCTGCGGGTACAGGTGGACGTATTCGCGCATGATGTCCCAACCGTCTTCTACTACAATCGCGCCCTCGCGCAGCAGCTGGATGTTGCCCTCACAGGTGGCAGTGCCGACGTTTCCGGGGATTGTAAAGACGTCTCTTCCCTGCTCCAGGGCGCGGCTTGCCGTGATGAGCGCGCCGGAGCGCTTCGGCGCTTCAACCACCACAACGCCAAGACTCAGCGCGCTGATGATCCGGTTTCTGACCGGAAAGTGGGAGCCCAACGCCTGCGTGCAGGGCGGGTACTCGCTGAGCAGGCACCCGCGGCTGCGGATATCTTCAAAGAGCGTCCGGTTCGACGCCGGATAGACAACGTCTACCCCGCCGCCAAGCACGGTGATCACGGGCCGGTCCGCGCTCAAAGCGCCGACCAGACACATCGTGTCAATGCCCTCAGCGCCGCCGGAGACGACAATACCGCCGCATTTTGCAACCTGATAGCCGAGCCGCTTGGCCTGCATGAGGCCGTAGGCGGATGCTTTTCTTGTGCCGACCATGGCAATGACCGGCGAGGTGTCAACGGCCGGAAACAGGCCCTGATAGTAAAGAACGACAGGCGGATCGTCGATGCTGCGAAGCCGCTGCGGATAGGCCGCGTCCTGGATGGTCATGATGTGGATATTTTTCTGATAGCACTGCTGCAGAATGATTTCCGCGCCCTGCAGATTCTTATCCAGAAGACTTGCCGCATTCTTAAAATCCGTGTCCGCAAGCGCCTGCTCGTCTGCCTGATAGACGGCCTCGGGCGAGCCGAAGCGCGAAAGCAGCTGCAGCTTTCCTGTGTTGGAAATCCCCTCGCGGGTGCTGAGCCAGAGCCAGTATTTGAGCATCCGTCCATCCTCCTTGATATCACATGCGGTCTGATGCCAGCTGCCACATGACAATGGCGGCGGCAATGGCCGCATTGAGAGATTCGCAATGGGACTGCATGGGAATGATCACGCTTTGCCGCGCCTGTTCCAGAAGCGCCGGCCGCACGCCGCGGCCCTCACTTCCGATGATTGTCACGGCTTTGGATAAATCAGCCTTTCTGATATCCACGGCGCGGCTTGTCATGGCCGTCGCGGTTAACACCAGATTCTTTTCTTCACACTGCCGTACCGCTTCGTCTGCCGTAAGACACGGAACCTCCATCCGGAACACCGCGCCCATGGACGCGCGGACAGTCTTGAAACTGTATGGGTCGGCGCAGCCGTCGAGCAGCGCGACCGGAACATTCAGCGCGTCTGCCGTTCGAAGAATCGTGCCGAGGTTGCCGGGGTCCTGAATGCCGTCGAGCAAAACCATGCCGGGCGCAACCGACGCGGTTCTTTTTTCCGGCAGCGCACAGACAAACAGCGCGCCCTGCGGCGTTTCCACGGTGGAGATGCTCTTTAAGACACTCTCCGGCACGCGCACCACGCGCACATGCTCCGGAAGACTGCAGAGCTCCAGCCCCTCGCGGCAGACGACCGTCTGCAGCCCCGGCCAGTACTTCGCGGCCTCCTCCAGAAGCTTTGTCCCTTCGGCGACAAACGAGCCGCATTCAGATCGGTAGCTCCGGGACGTCTGGAGCTTTCGGATATGCTGCAGCAGCGGGTTCTGCCGGCTTGTAATATGTTCTTCTCTCATGCTTTGAATTTGGCAAGCTTGTCGTTGTTGCCAAGCACCACGAGCACCGTGCCTTCCTGCAGCGCAAAATCCGCGCCCGGCGCGACATCGATGGCTCCGTCGTGGCGGATGGCGATGATATTGACGCCGTATTTCGCGCGGACGTTGAGCTCGCGCAGCGTCTTGCCGTACCAGCTCTCCGGCGTCGGAATCTCGGCAATGCCGCAGTCCTTGGAG
>CAKUCT010000189.1 GCA_934643765.1 uncultured Oscillospiraceae bacterium | reverse complement strand
CAAAGCCTTTCGGCACGGCGGAGCTTCTGGCGCGCATCCGCGCGGCCATCCGGCACACCAGAACGCCGGCGGGCAGTGAGACGGTTGCAAACACAGGCATTTTTAAGGCCGGCGATCTGACGATTGACTACGCAAAGCACCGCGTGTTTGTCGGCGGGCAGGACGCGAATCTGACGCAGAACGAATACAAACTGGTCGCGCTTCTGGGGCTGCACGCGGGAAAGGTTCTGACCTATGATTATCTGATCCGCGAACTCTGGGGCCCAAGCGCGAGAAGCGACAACCAGATCCTGCGCGTGAATATGGCAAATATCCGCCGCAAGATCGAGCAGAACCCGGCGCAGCCGATGTACATCTTCACGGAGGTTGGAATCGGGTACCGGATGATTGAAGGAGACTGATCTTGTCAAAAAAGCACTGCTTTTTTGACAAGGTCTGCACCTCGCTGCGCGTATAATTTGTGCGCCATGAGCGCCTCTCGGAAAATTTAGCGCCCGCAGACCTTGGTCTGCGGGCGCTTTTGCGATTGATGCTTGTTGGAAAGGAAGAACTGCGTGTTATTTGGAAGCCTTGGCTGCGAGCTTCTGCTTCTTTTCACGCTCCAGGCGGGAGATCCAGAGGGCGCAGGTCGCGTCGCCGGTGATGTTCAGCGTCGTGCGGCCCATGTCGAAGAGCTTGTCGACGCCCGCGATCAGGGCGATACCTTCGACGGGGATATTGACCTGCGTCAGAACCATGGCCAGCATAATCATGCCGGCGCCCGGGGTGCCGGCGGTGCCGACGGAGGCGAGCGTTGCGGTCAGAACGATCATGGCCATATCGCCGAGCGTCAGCTCAATGCCGTAGCAGCAGGCGATGAAGACAGCCGCGACAGCCTGATAGATGGCCGTGCCGTCCATGTTGATCGTTGCGCCGAGGGGCAGGACGAACGCACTGATCTCGGGCTCTGCGCCCATCTTGTTGCAGCACTCGATGTTGACCGGGAGGGTCGCGTTGGAGGAGGTGGTCGTGAAGGCCGTGATCATCGCCGGGGCAATGCCCTTGAAGAAGGCGATGGGGCTCATCTTGGAGAGGAACTTGACGGACAGGCCATAGACCACGACGACGTGGACAATATAGCCGATGTAGGCAACGCCGATGATGAGGGCCAGCTTGCCGATGATCTGCGGGCCGTTTTCGGCGACGACGTTCGTCATCAGGCAGAACACGCCGTAGGGGGTGAAGCTGATGATCATCATCATAATCTTCATGATGACTTCCTGACCGCAGCTGATGAGCTCTGCGATCTTCGCGCCCTTGTCACCGGCAGCCAGGCAGCCTGCGCCAAGGAAGATGGCGATGACGATGACCGGCAGCATGTCGGCATTGACCATGGGCTTGAAGAAGTTGTCGGGGAAGATGTTGACGATGACGCTCATGACAGAGGGCGCTTCCTTGGCCTCATACTGCAGCTCGCCGAGCTCGGCAGAGGGCAGAGGCGTGAAGTTGCCCTTGAAAAGATTGACCAGAACAAGGCCGATGACAACGGCGAGGGCCGTCGTGAACATGTAATAGACGAAGGTCTTCAGACCGACGGAGCCGACACGCTTGAGGTCGTTGAGCGAGATGACGCCGTCAGCGATGGAGAACAGGACGACGGGGACAACCAGGAACTTCAGGAGGTTGACGTAGATGGTGCCGATGGGCTTGATCCACTCTTTGGTGAAGTCACCCAGATTTGCAAATGCGCAGATGAGGCCGGCGATGATGCCGAGGGCCATACCGATGAAAATCTTGATCGGCAGACTCAGTTTCTTCTTTTCTTTCATAATACTCTCCTTTTCTTTTCCGGGGTGTGTACCCCTTACTGCATATTTAGAATAACACGCTGAAAGGAAATGGTAAAGGCAAAATGACCAATCTTAACGAGAGTTTAACGGATAAAATGTGCAAAGTGTACAACGAAAGAATGTGGGCTGCATGGTTTTTCCATGCAGCCCACATTCTTTATAGAGAGCCTATGTACAGGTGAAAAGCGATACATGCACAGCCGCTCAGTCTTTGATCTCACGGATGGAGATGAAGCGCAGCTCGTTGAGGGGTTTGCCCAGCTTGTCGGCGACGATGGCCATGAGCATGGCAGCCGTCTTGTCCGGAACGTCGTGCAGCTTGATCTGACCGGCGGAACCGGGAGCGACAGCCTTTGCGGCGGGCGCTGCGGGCGCGGCAGCAGGAGCGGCGGCTTTTGCAGCCTTCTCTTTTTCTGCTTTGTTCTGCATGATTTTACCGGAAATTTTGGTGACGTACATCAGAAGAATCAGTCCGAAAAAGACCACCGCCATGCCAAGCACGACAATAAGCCCCGCGGTTCCGATGGGAACGTCTACCATAGCCTGATTGATCAGAAACATCTCATTTTCTCCTTCTTCCAAAGCCGCATCCGGCGGCCGAATTTCGGTTGTCATTATAGCGCCGAAATCCGTTAATGTGTTGTTAAGGAAGAAGGAGGGTACCGCCGGTTGTGGTTTGCGGCAAAATCAGAGCGGTGCGATGAGCCGGAAATGATTGCGCTCGGTCTGAAGAAGCCCCTCTTTCTGCAGCTTGGACAGTTCGGCCGACATGGCCGAGCGCTCGATGCAAAGATAGTCTGCCAGCTGCTGGCGGTCAAAGGGAATGTCAAACTCCAGACTTTTGCGGCGCAGCGATTCCGAGGTCAGATAGGACAAAAGCTTTTCGCGCGTGCGGCGCTTGCTCATGTGGGTGATTTTATCGTTGAGCTGCAGATTTTTCCCGGCCAGCACGCACACCAGATTGCGGATCAGGCGCGTATGCTGCGGGCAGGACTCCGAGCAGACGCTCAGAAGCTTGTAAATATCGAGGAACATCACCGTCGACGGCTCGCTGGTCACAATGCTGACGTTCAGAACTGCGCCGTGCTTGGCGGCAAAGGGCTCGGCAAACGTGTCCGGCGGCAGAATTTTTCCCATGATGTTGCGCTCGCCCCAGAGATCTTCCTGCACGGCCAGCGCCGCACCGGACAGAAGCAGGCCCATGCGCTCGGTGGTGCTGCCGGCGGCAAGGATATATTCCCCGGTGCCCTTTTCCGCCAGACGCGCGCCGACACAGTGCAGCACGGACGCAATCTGCTCCGGCGCCATGGAATCAAACAGGGGAGAGGCCTGCAGAAGCGGTAAATATTTTTCCATAAAACAACCTCACATGTTGGAATTCAAACATATTTTCTGCGGCCATTGTACTATACTATGCGTAGAAACACAAGTATAAACGCGCGTGGGGAAAGCGGGTGCGAATCCCGCATCCCATATGAAGCGTAAAAATAACACATGCGCACGCGCGCAGAAGAAGGGAGCGAAGCCTATGCTGTATTCCGGCTGTCAGAGTAAGTCCAAGGAAATATCCATTGCGGAGAAAATTTGCCCGCAGTGCGGAAACGCGGTGGAGATTTTTTCAACGGATACCGAGGTGACGTGTGATAAATGCGGCTTTGTGATTTATAACGACATGCTCAGCTGCGTACAGTGGTGCAAATACGCCAGAAAATGCGTCGGCGACGCCATGTATGAGCAGATGATGGAAATCGCGAAGCACAACAAGGAAAAGGCGGCAAAGGAGCGGGCCGGGAAGGCCGGGGCGGAATCCGAATAACAAGCAGCCCGGGAGGC
>CAKUCT010000188.1 GCA_934643765.1 uncultured Oscillospiraceae bacterium | reverse complement strand
GGCAAGCGAGGAAGCAGGTCTCTGAGCATCTGCTGAAACAGACTTTTTCGAGCGAAAAGGCGGCGGAAGCCGCCTTTCAGCGTGTCAAAAAAGTCTTTTTGACACGCTGGGGCAGTTTTTCAAACTTTAAAAAAGTTTGAAAAACTGGTTGATTGAACGCGAAAGACACCCCTGATGGGTTTCTTTCACACTATCTTCCCTTCCGTAATCATTCGCCTATAAGGTTTTTCGACAGACTGTGCCGGGAGAAGCGTTTGCTTCTCCCGGCTTTTCTCTGTTTTTAAATTGTAGTCTCTGGCAGGCCCATGTGTGCCTGCAGCCTGGCGGTCAGAAAGCGCGCGGCGTAGCAGACCGTCTCAAACTTCAAAAACGCCAGCACATTTTCATCCCACATCAGCTTGAACACCGGCGGAAATTCCTCGTCTGAGGCCCAGAACTGCACAATCACCGGCAAAAACGGAAACAGCGGCAGCTGATATGAAATTTCGCCCGTGTGAAGATCCGTCCCGCCCAGTGCGCGGCACGCCGACGCCAGCTTTTCAGGTGCCTGATCGCAGCTCTTCGCAAACGAAGAAAACGCATCCTTGTCCGGATTGGCCCCGTGCATCGCCCCGGGCAGATTCTCCGCCCGGCAATACCGGCCCGCCAGCGCGCAATCATCCCGCGCGCAGCAAAGAAGATCATAGATCGTCATTGCGTCCAGAAAGCCTGCCTTGCTCCAGCTTTCGTCCTCTTCCTGCCACTCGATCGTGCCTTCTTCGCGCGAGACGCGGTAGCGCCGGTCGAGCAGCCGCAGATACAAAAAGTCTGTGTCGTAATCCGGGCAGAACATCCGGATCATGCGCTTCTGGTCATACTTCAAAAACTCCGCCGGCATACGCGCCAGCGTAATATCATAGTTGGAAGCCTTCATGCCTGTCTCCCCGCTTATTTGCCGGAGTCATAGTCCGACGCCGTGGCCGCGCGCAGCTGCGCAATGGCGTCTGTGAGCGTCTGCTCCATGTCCTGGAACAGGCCGGAGTTGATCGCGCTGCGGATGGGCAGAATTTCATAGCGCGTCTCAGAGCCCTCTCCGTTGTCCATAATATAAAGCGGCGTGTAGCTGATATTGGAAAGCTTGGTGTCGCCGGTCTGGCCGTTTTTTGTAAACGTCAGATTCAGAACCACAGACTCGCGGCAATTTTTGGCGTAGCTGTCGTCCATGGAGGAAAAGAAATTACCAAGGCTGTATGCAACAAAGCACGTCTTCTCTGTCCCGTCCACCGTCGTAACCTGCTCTTCTTCCATCGGGCCCACAATATGCGAGTGCGAGCCAATGATCGCGTCAACACCGTTTTCAAACAGCAGATTCTTGATCTTCTTCTGCGAATCCGTCACCGCCGAATCGCCCTCGCTGCCCCAGTGCAGCATCGCAACAATCACATCCGGGCTGAGCGCCTTCGCCGCGTTTACTGAGTCCAGCAGCGCCGTCTCATTGATCTTATTGAAGTCTGAGGCGTAGTCGGTGTACAGAACATCCACCGCATACTCCTCTCCCTCCGGGAGCGTCAGATAGTTCAGGCCCTTCGTGTAGGCGATGAAGGCGATCTTCACGCCGTTGACATTTTTCAGCAGCACTCCGCCAAGGCTCGTCTTATCGTCCTGCGCAGCATAGGTTCCCACGTGTGAAATGCCCGCTGCATCCAGATACCGGATGGTGCTCTGCAGGCCGGATAAGCCATTCTGGATGGAATAGGTGTTGGCCGTCTGTAAAACGTCAAAGCCGATGGCGCTGAGCGTCTTGGCAAGAGACTCCGGCGCGCGGAAATCAGGCTTCCCGGCATAGGGTTCTCCGCAGAAGTTGAGTTCCAGATTGCCCACCGTCAGATCGGCCGACACCGTATAACCCGAAACGGCCGCAAAGCTCTGCGTAAAATCATATGTGCCGTCGGCCTGCTGCGCGGCGGCCAGCTGCTCGTCATACATCATAATATCGCCGACGGCTGCAATCGTAACCGAGGTGTCCGGCTCGGTCGGCACCACCGACTCCGGCGCTGCCGCCGTCTGCGTGGTGTCCCCGTTTGTCTCCGACTGCTTCACGGCCTGGCGGCTCTTGCAGCCTCTGACAATCAGCACAATCGAAAGCATTAAAATCACAAGCAAAACGCCAAGCACAATGCGCTGCTGCAGCTTGCGCTGCCGGCGCTGCTCCAGACGCTTCAGCCGCCTGGCTTCAAGCATTTGCTCATCGCGTTCAAATTCCTGTTCGTCCATAAAACCGACTCCTTTCGTGTCCAGTTTCTTTGTTCCGATAATTTTTCTCATTATACTATATCGCCTCAAAATGCACAACGGGGAATTTCTGCCGCACCGGGTGTCGAAAAACCGGGACTTGGCGTAACGGAAAAACTGTGCTACAATAGCCGCAAAGTGCGCACGCCGTGCGCTCCCGTACCACAGGTACGGGCTTTTGCAACGCAAAAGCTTTGCGTTGCTGTTGCAGTAACAATCAAAATCGGCCCTGCCGATTTTTCGCACGGCTCCGCCGTGCATACAGCGCACTGCGCTGTAATTGTGCTACAATAGCCGCAAAGTGCGCTCATCACTGTAATTGTACTGCAATGCGCACAGTATTTGGCAAAGGAGCCTGAAATGAAAAATTACCGCAGCCAAATTGGAAAAACAAGGCTGATCCTGATTGTTTTATGCGTTATTCTGGCGCTGGCCATCATCTGGTGCATCGCCTCGCTGGTGCTGAAGCTCGGAAGCTACGGCGCGCAGACGCTCGGCCCGGACAATCAGGCCGCCAGCACGTCTTCCGACCAGGAACCTGCCGATTTTGAACCCGCCGTGGCGGAAAACAGCTATGACGCAGCCGGCTTTTATGAAGAGGGCGGCTTCAAGCGCTACCGCAGCACAGATACGGTTGCCTCGGTCGGCGTGGACGTGTCGTCGCACCAGCAGGAAATCGACTGGGAACTCGTCGCCGCCAACGGCGTGGAGTTTGCGATGATCCGCGTCGGCTACCGCGGCTACACGGAAGGCGAAATTCAGCCGGACGACTATTTCAAGCAGAACATCGAAGGGGCTCTTGCCGCCGGGCTGGACGTCGGCGTCTACTTCTTCTCCCAGGCGCTCAATGAAGAAGAGGCGCTGGAAGAGGCCGACTTCGTCCTGTCGCAGATTCAGGACTATTCCCTTTCCTATCCCGTGATCTTTGACTGGGAAGACATTCAGGCCGATGCCCGGACCGACGGCATGGACCAGCTCACCTTGACCGCCTGCGCAGCCGCCTTTTGCCAGAAAATCGAAGCCGCCGGGTACCGCGCGGGTATCTACTTCAACCAGCGCTTCGGCTATGAAGAGTTTGATTTGCAGAGCCTGCAGGACTATGTATTCTGGCTGGCTGAGTACAACGAGACGCCGAGCTTTTCCTACCACTTCCAGCTCTGGCAGTATTGCAACGACGGCCGCGTCGACGGCATCAAGACAGACGTCGATCTGAACCTCGCATTTCTGCGCGCCAAGCACTGACCATCATGCCGCGCCTTTGCGCGCCGCCGTGCCTGCGTACATTACTCCGCAAAACAAAAGCAGAAGGCTTCCGCCTTCTGCTTTTCTGTACCCCGTAAGCCTCGCAGAGTTTTGTGCCCGCAGGCTCGTCGAAGCAAATTCCATATCCCTCGCTCCGCCGCAGGCGGCAGAGCTCGTCCATTTCATTGCTTCT
>CAKUCT010000187.1 GCA_934643765.1 uncultured Oscillospiraceae bacterium | reverse complement strand
GCCTGCGACAGCGCGCCATAGCCCGCGCCGAGCAGCACACCCGCCATGGCCGTGAACAGAAACTGCAGGGAAATGGCCGCCAGGGCAAACGGAATTTTAAAGAATGCGCCGATCGCGGTCAGCGCCGCAAAGAGCGCGCAGAGAATCATTGTACGTGTTTTCATAGTTCCTCCCGAATTGTAAACTTGATTTTTTCGTTTTGTGGTTTACAATTAGGGAGTATAGCAGATTTTCATTTCAATTACAAGGAGAACTTTTATGACAAAAGAAGATGTTCTCTCGCTTCTGGAGCACGCGGATGCGCCGGTCTCCGGCGAGCAGATGTGCCGCGCGCTCGGCATCAGCCGCGCCGCCGTCTGGAAGGCAATGGAGGCGCTGCGCGCCGACGGCTATGATATTGAGGCCGCGCCCCGCCGCGGCTACCGGCTGCGGGCCTATCCTTTGTCAAGCGCTGCGCTGGAGGCGCATCTTGTCGGAGCGGCCTGGCTCACCAACCTCATCGTTTTGCCAGAGGTCGATTCAACCAACAACTATTTAAAAACGCTTGCCGCAAACGGCGCGCCCGACGGCACGGCGGTTTTGTCCTTGAAGCAGACCGCGGGCCGCGGACGGCGCGGGCGAAGCTTTTTGTCTGAGCCGGGCGGCCTTTATCTGAGCTTTCTGCTCCGCCCGCACGTTCCGCCGCAGCAGCTTCTGCATCTGACGGCGCTGGCCGGGCTGTGCGTGTGCCAGGCTGTGGAGGAAACCACCGGCATGCACGCCGGCATCAAGTGGCCGAACGACCCGGTCCTGAACGGCAAAAAGCTCTGCGGCATTCTGACGGAGCTGTCAGCCTCGCTTGAAACGCAGGAAACAGAGTATGTCGTCATCGGCATCGGCATCAACTGCAACCAGGCCGCCTTCCCGCCGGAGCTCGATATGGCGACGTCGCTGCGCATGGAAACCGGCGCCGGCGTCGATGTCAACGCGCTGGCCGCGGCGCTTTTGCGCCGGCTGCACCATATGCGCGAAACCTTCCTTACAGAAAAAGAGGCCTGGGTTTCCGACTTTGCCGCGCACTGTCTGAATGTCGGAAAAGACGTCCAGATTCTGCACAACGGCGCCTGCACCCAGGCCAAGGCCACCGGCATCGGCCCGGACGCGGAGCTTTTGGTTGCCTATCCGGACGGCACGACCGGCGCCGTTTCCTCCGGCGAGGTTTCCGTCCGCGGGCTGTATGGATATGTATAATGTTATCCAGGAAAGGAGTTTTTTCTATGACAAACGAAGTATTGAAGGCCATTGAAGCGCGCAGAAGCTGCCGCAGCTTTGCGCCCCGGCAGATTACAAAAGAAGAGCTGGACGCCGTTGTGCGCGCCGGTACCTGGGCGCCCAGCGGTATGGGCAAGCAGTCGGCAAAAATTGTCGTCGTGCAGGATCCTGAAACGATTGACAAGCTTGAACGGCTGAACGCCGAAGCCTTTGGCCGCCCCGGCGCGCACCCGTTCTACGGCGCGCCGACGCTTTTGATCGTGTTCGCCGACTCCACCATCCCCACCTATGTCTACGACGGCTCGCTCGTGCTCGGAACGCTGCAGCTGGCCGCGTCCTCCATCGGCCTCGGTTCGTGCTGGATTCACAGAGCGAAGGAAGTTTTCTCCACGGAAGAGGGGAAGGCCCTGATGAAAACCTGGGGCATCGGGGAAGAATATGCCGGCATCGGCCACTGCATCCTCGGCTATCCAAAGGATGAAATTCCCGCGCCGAAGGCCCGCAAGGAAGATTACATCGTCTATGCATAAAACCTGGCCGCCGGAGCAAAAGCTCCGGCGGCCTTACCTTTTGTCAACGTCCCCGGGAAGCTGTGCTTCCCGGGGATTGCCGGAAAAGCAGCCTGCATCGTGTAAACAGGTGCCGCGCGCAGCGCTGCAGCGAGCTGTCCGCATTGCCCCGTGTCCGCCCGGAAAGCCACCGGCGCGAACTTGGTTTCATCCTCCGGCCGTTCCGGCAAAACACGGGTTCTGCAGTTCTGGCGGCGCACCTTGCCGCCCACTGTCCGGAACAGATGAAGCCTCGGCAGCTGCAGCGCCGCAGCGTTCCGGAAAAGTGTCCTTTTCTATGGAACCAGAAATCATCATTTCTTTCTGCATCTTTGCGCTGTGCATCAAGCTCTGGTGGTATTGTGCGCAAGTGCGCGGAAAATACTCCGCCAAATTTTCCCGGCGCGGCGGGCGCGCGATCTGTCATTGACTTTCCGGCCGCTTCAAGGTAAGATGGTCAAAATAAGAGGTGACAGTCATGGAAACATTTGAAACGCTGACAGAGCGGCAGGTAGAGAGCCGCGAAATTTACGACGGAAAAATTTTGCATGTTTTTGAGGACACCGTAACCCTTCCGAACGGCAAGCCCGCCACGCGGGAATACCTTCGCCATGTGGGCGCGGTGTGCATGATTCCGCTGCTGGACGACGGGAGCGTTCTGCTGGAGCGGCAGTTCCGCTATCCGGTCGGGCGCGTGATGATCGAAATTCCGGCGGGAAAGCTTAACTATAAAGAAGAAGACCCCCGCGAGGCCGCCGCGCGCGAGCTTCTGGAGGAGACCGGCGCTGTGGCGGGCGAGCTCATAGAGCTCGGCAAGTTCCTTCCGGCCTGCGCCTATTGCGACGAAGACATCCACATGTATCTTGCCCGGAAGCTGACCTTCCGCGAGCAGAAGCTCGACGATGATGAATTTTTGAACCTGTTCACCATGCCGCTGGAGGACGCCGTCGCAGACGTCCTCGCGGGCAAGATCACCGACGCCAAAACGCAGACAGCTTTGATGAAGCTCTGGCTGATGCGCGAGCGCGGTATGCTGTAACGTATTATAAGATAAACGCCGCTGCCGTCCTGTCAGGATAAAACGGGTGCAATTCCCTGCGAGTCGGTCACTGTGAAGCCGGTTTCTCCGGATAAGCCAGACTACCCCGGATGGCGCGCGTGTTTCTGCCGGAACCGGAAACACACCGTCTGCCCTGCCGGTCTGTATCCGCGTTCGGATGCAGACCGGTTTTCATTTGCAAAAAGGAGCGCTGTATGAACCGCGAAAACCTGTATCTCTCTTCCATTGCCGCCGACGCGCCGCAGACGGCCCGGGAATTTGGCCTCGGGCTGGAGCTGGCGCAGTTTTGCACGGCGGCGTTTCTGGACGACCCCGAGGGCGCCGGGGCGCTGTTTGAACACGACGCCGACTGCGCAGCATTTCTGCAGGAATCGCTGGGCGCATGCCTGCGCGCATCCGGCCGCTTCGTCCTGCACGGGCCTTTCAACGAGCTGACCCCGGCGGCCATTGATCCGCTCGTGCTCGACATCACCCGCCGGCGCTACCGGCAGGCCATCGCGAAGGCCGCGGAGCTCCACTGCCCGAAGCTGGTGCTGCACGCCGGGTTTACCCCGCGGGTCTATTACCCCGAATGGTTCATCTCGCGCTCGGTTTCCTTCTGGCGCGCGCTGATTTTAGAGGTGCCGGACACGCTGACGGTGTGTCTTGAAAACGTCATGGAGCCGAACGCGCAGATGCTGCTGGAGATCATCCGGCAGGTAGACGACCCAAGACTTCGCATCTGCCTGGACCTTGGCCACGCGAACACCGAGGTCAGCGCGCAGGCCCCGGAAAGCTGGCTTTCCGACTGCGCGCCGTATCTGTCGCATATCCATCTGCACAACAACGACGGCGTACACGATCTGCACGCGCCGTTATTCGAGGGCGTTATGCCCATCGCCGCTTTGCTTGACCGGTTGGACGAGCTTTGTCCCAAGGCCAGCGTAACATTGGAAC
>CAKUCT010000186.1 GCA_934643765.1 uncultured Oscillospiraceae bacterium | reverse complement strand
TGACTGCATTGACCCCACCGAACTTTATCCGACGCTCGAAAGCAAAAAAATCCCCGGCCTGTACGGCGCGGGGCAGTTCAACGGTTCCTCCGGCTATGAGGAGGCCGCCGTGCAGGGCTTTGTCGCGGGCGTCAATGCCGCGCTGAAGATCAAAGGCGAAGAACCGATGATCCTGCGGCGGATGGACGGCTACATCGGGACGCTCATTGACGATCTTGTGACCAAGGGGACGAACGAGCCCTACCGGATTATGACGTCCCGTTCAGAATACCGGCTCTTGCACCGGCAGGACAACGCAGACCAACGCCTGAGCCCCATCGGCCACCGCATCGGTCTGGTGCCGGATGCGCAGTATGAAGCGGTGCTTGAAAAATACCGCGCGGTGGAACGCGAAATCAAACGTCTGGAGGCAACCGGCGTCGCGGAAAGCGAAGCGCTCAACGCCATGCTCACCGCGCGCGATACTGCGCCCGTGAAGGGTTCTGCGCGGCTTTCCGATCTTCTGCGCCGGCCGCAGATCGGCTATGCCGATCTGGCACCCTTTGACCCGGAACGTCCGGCACTTTCGCCCGCGATCTGCGAGGCTGTAGAAATTCAGATGAAATACGCCGGCTACATTGCCCGCCAGGAGCGGCAGGTAGCAGAGCTGTCCCATGAGGAAAACCGCCTTCTGCCGCAGAATATCGACTATTTCTCCATCGGCGGCCTGCGTGTGGAGGCCCGGCAGAAGCTCTCGGATATCCGCCCCATCTCCATCGGCCAGGCCGGCCGCATTTCCGGTGTCTCGCCGAGTGATATTGCAGTGCTGCTCATCTGGCTGGGGCAGCAGGAACGAGGTTAAGCATGTATTTTGATTCTCACGCCCATCTCGATGATGCGCGATTTGCGCAGGATTTTGATCAGATTGTCGCCCGCATGCAGCAGAACGGCGTCACGGCGATGATGAACATCGGCTGCGATCTGCCGTCGTCTGAAAACTCTGTCCGGCTGGCAGAGCGTTTTGACTGGGTCTGGGCTGTCGTCGGCAGCCACCCAGACGACGCGGCAAACGTCGACGCTGCGCGCATCGAGGTCTATCGCGCACTTTGTACACATCCGCGCGTAAAGGCCATCGGGGAGATTGGCCTGGACTATTACTATGAGGATGTCCCGCGCGCACAGCAGCAAGAGGCGTTCCGGCTGCAGCTGCAGCTGGCGCGCGAGCTCCACTTGCCGGTTGTGGTGCACGAGCGCGAGGCGCACGAAGACGGCATGCGTATCATTGACGAATTTTCAGATGTCACGGGCGTGTTCCACTGCTACTCCGGAAGTCTGGAGATGGCGAAGGAGCTCATCCGGCGCGGCTGGTACATCGGCTTTACCGGCGTTGTGACGTTTAAAAACGCGCGCAAGGCCGTGGAAGTTGCGCAGAATATCCCGCTCGAGCGGATTCTGATTGAAACAGACTGCCCGTATATGGCTCCGGAGCCCTTCCGCGGGCGGCGCAATGACCCAAGTCTGGTGCCGTATGTTGCAGCCCGGATCGCAGAGCTGCGCGGCCTGACACCGGAAGAGGTCGGAAGAGCTACCTTTGAAAATGCCAGACGGCTTTTCCAAATCAAAGACGAATAAAAATATCCCTCTGCAGGTTCTTCTGCAGAGGGATTTGTATTTGTGCAGTTTTAAAGTTGGTATTTGCTGCGCAGATAAACCGTGTCCAATGCGGCCGGACGGCTCGACTGCCGCTTTTTCAGGCAAAGCACCGCGATACCGGCCAGTCCGCAGAACACGCCCGCAGATCAGTGCAATCCAGGGGTCATTTTGTATGAAGCTAATCCGGCCGCATATTGAGCACATCGCAGAGCGTAAATCCGGAAAGATAATTCCGGACCGTCTCATCCAGCCCCTGCCAGAGCGGGAAGGTGCGGCAGGCGGACGCGTTTTCACAGCCGTGCCCGGTTTCCAGACAGGCCACCGGCGCCAGCGTCCCTTCGGTCAGGCAGAGGATTTCGTAGACCGAATAAGCCTCCGGCGCCTTCGCCAGCCGGTATCCGCCGCCTTTGCCGCGCAGCGCGTCCAGAAGACCGGCCTTGCTCAGAACGGCGAGTATGCTCTCAAGATATTTTTCGGAAATCTGCTGCCGCTGCGCAATGGCGGCCAGCGGTGTGTATCCCTCCTGCCGGTGTTCCGCCAGATCCAGCATGACCCGCAGCGCATAGCGGCCCTTTGTGGAAATCATCATAGATACACAGCTCCTTTCCGACATTCCGGTTAATCAATCTATAAACCTACTATACTACCGGATTGCTAGTTTGACAAGCTTTTTCTTCCGGACGATCATTTACAAGCCTACCGTTTTATGCTACAGTAGTCAAAAATCAGAGGCGAAAACCGGCGCCTGGCCGGGCGGAAAGGAGCTTTTATGCAGTATAAGTTTTTTGCGCTGATTTCCAGAATGCGCTATATTGCCCGCTGGGGCCTGATGCGCAACACCTTTCAGGAAAATATTCAGGAGCACAGCCACATGGTTGCCGTGCTCGCGCATGGGCTGGCTGTGATCCAGCGCGATATTCTGCACGAACCGGCAGACCCCGAGCGCTGCGCGACGGCGGCGCTGTTCCACGACGCATCCGAAATTCTGACCGGCGACCTGCCGACGCCCATCAAGTATTATAACCCGCAGATCAAAAAAGCGTACAAGCAGATCGAGGCCGTCAGCTGTGAGAAGCTGCTCGGGCTTTTGCCGCCGGAGCTGCGCGCCGGGTATGAGCCGCTGCTGATGGAGTCTGACGCGGAGGTCGCGAAGATTGTCAAGGCGGCCGACAAGCTTTCGGCGTATCTCAAATGCGTGGAGGAGCTCAAGGCCGGAAACAGCGAGTTTGAGTCTGCCGCCAAGCAGACCTATCAGGCGCTTGAGGCCATGCACCTTCCGTGTCTGGACTATTTCATGGCGCATTTCCTCGACAGTTTCCGGCTGACGCTTGACGAGCTGGAGTGAGCGGTTTGGGCAAAAGCGCACAAGCGCCCCGGTTCTGACCGTAAAAATATGACAAAATTCACACTTGCCTTTCTTCTCCGTAGCGTTTATAATGGCTGACGGTAAAAGTTAGGAAGGGAGTGCTGAGACATGATGACGACGATTTGTCTGATTTCCGGGATCGGTGCTTCCGTTTTTGGTTTCGGCAGAAGCGGTTTCAGAAAGCCGGATTGGTGTTTTCAAAGATAGAGGAATTGTGATTGGTGTTTCCATTCACAGTTCCTTTTTTTTGAGAAAAAACGCGCGGCCGGAACACGGAAAAGAGAGGAGATCAACATGGGTAAAAAGAAAATTCCCGAAGAAGGCATCTATGATGCCAGAGAGCTCGGCGCGGGCAGAATGTTTGTGCTCGGTTTCCAGCACATGTTTGCCATGTTCGGCGCAACCGTGCTTGTCCCGATTCTGACGGGCCTGGATGTGTCGACGACGCTGCTGTTTGCCGGTCTCGGCACGCTGCTGTTCCACATCATCACCGGCGGTATTGTCCCCGCGTTCCTCGGTTCTTCGTTTGCCTTCCTCGGCGGCTACGCAACGATCGCTCCCATGATCGACGGTCAGCCGAACCGCGAAATGCTGCCCTACGCCTGCTTCGGCGTCGCGTGTGCGGGTCTTGTGTATGTCATCCTTTCGGCGCTGTTCAAAGCCTTCGGCGCGAAAAAGGTCATGCGCTTCTTCCCGCCGATCGTCACAGGTCCGATCATCATTGCCATCGGTCTGAACCTGTCGTCCTCCGCCATCAACAACTGCGCGCAGAACTGGTGGATTGCGATGGTCGCCATCGTCAT
>CAKUCT010000185.1 GCA_934643765.1 uncultured Oscillospiraceae bacterium | reverse complement strand
GTCGTACCACATCATGGCGCTCGTGCCGCCGTCGACGTTCATGGCCTGCACAGCGTTGTGCCGCTTGAGAATCTGCGCGCACTCGTTGACATCCGTGCCGAGAATGCCTTCTGTATAAAGCCGGCCCTCAATGACGAGCAGCAGCATTTCATATTTATCCGACTGGCCGATGCACACGCGGGGGTTGAGCTCGACCCAGTAATCATTCTGCAGCATTTCGCCGTCGATGATGATGGGGGGCTGGAACTCGGTTGCGTCGCGGCAGTCCTCGCTGACTTCCTTATCGACCTTCTTGATGTAAATGCGGTTGTCGGTATGGATTTCCAGACGGTAATACTGGAAGTTCGGGTTGGAAACATAGTGGTTGCCGTAGCCGTGGCCGTTCGACATTGCGTAGCCCGCAATCAGGCCGCCGTTGCCGTTACCCCAGTTGCCCTGGTTGTCAATGTCGATAAAGCCGGAGCACGTTGTGGCAAGAATGCCATTGTGCGCCTGGGCAATCGTGCCGGTGAGCTGGCCGAACTGGCCGACGCCGGAGGAGTTTTCCACGTTCAGCCTTGCAGGGTCCTTGGCGATGGCAAGTACGCCGCGGTAGCCGGAGCCCTCCACACGAACCAGCATGATCTCTTCTTTGGCGTTGATGGCAAGCACCTGCTCGCCCATGGTGGTCATGATGGATGTGCCGCTGTCTTCAAGACCGGCTTCGTTGATGTTGATGTTCTCCCAGCCGTTATCCAGAACGGAGGGGTTCTGTTCCACGTAAGCTTCCATCGTGTCCTGGTCAAGCTCCCAGAACATCTCATAGAATGCGGTCCTTGCCAGCGCCTGCTCGTCTTCCTGCGTCATGGTCTCGGTTTCCATCTCTGTCACCGTCGTGTCAATCGGCTTGATTTCGGGCTGCACCGGCTCAGAGGGTGTGACATCCGTTGTTGCATCGCCCCAGGACGATTCCTTGTCGCCTAGCGCCGCGGCTGCGTCAGCGCGCATCTGCAAAACCCCGTTGACCACGGATTCCGGCAGCAGATACGTCGCCATCCACTGGTGGCGCATGGTGGACATGGCTGTCTGAATGTAAATGGTGCGCCATTTCTTGATAAACGCGTTCTGCGTATAGCAGCAGAAGAAGTACGCCCCCTCCAGACAGAGAATCACAACCAGCCAGATGGCAAGCACCTTGAGCGGCTTTTTCTGTTTTTTCTTCTTTTCTTCTTTTGGCTGATCTCCCTGCGGTTCCGGCTTTTTGCGCCCTGCGACGCGCGCGGCCGACCGGGAGTTGCCAAACAGCTTCATTTGCGGCATAAAATCTCTCCAATATGGAAGTGTTTTCTACAGATACCGTTGCGTCAGCTGACAAGGGCACACACGGTTTTTCACGGGGCAAAAAGGCGTCTGGCGTCGTTATCCTCGCCCACGGGCTGACGCAAGTCGAGGACAATAACACAGCAGACGACGGCTTAGTCCGGCCCGCAAGCGCGTGTGTCCGTGTCAACTGACGCTCATATTCTATCATACTTGCTCGAAAGAATCAATCTTTTGTGCCCGGTTATGAATTTTTAAGATTTTTTCAGTCAGAATCCAGCAAAAACGGGCGATTCGGAAGAACCGCCCGTAAATATTATTGCGCAAGGAGCGCCTCGAGGCGCGAACGGATGAGCTGCATCAGCTTTCCGTTTTCAGGCATTTCCTTGAGCTCTGTTGGGTCACACAGCACGGCAAGGTCTTCAGATAAATATCCTTCCTCAAAGACATCCAGCCCGGCTTGCGTCAGGCAATCGGCAAAGTGCATCAGATCTTCGTTTCCGTCAAGCTCGCCGCGCTTATGAAGCGCGCCTGCCCAGGCCGCGATGGTGGCGAGGGGATTGGTCGAGACGGCTTCGCCCTTTTTCCAGCGGCGGAAGTGATCGGTCACAGTGCCGTGCGCGGCTTCGTACTCAAAGTTTCCATCTGGCGAGACAAGCACGCTCGTCATCATGGGAAGGCTTCCGGAGGCCGCGGCAATGAGGTCGCTCATCACATCGCCGTCATAGTTCTTGCAGGCCCAGATCATGCCACCCTCTGAACGGATAACTTTCGCTGCCACATCGTCAATGAGCGCGTAGCGGTAGTGAAGACCGGTCGCTTCAAACTGCGCCTTGAACTCCTCATCATAGACCTTCTGGAACAGAAGTTTGAAGGTCTGGTCATAGTCCTTGGAGATGGTGTCCTTGCTGGAGAACCAGACGTCCTGATGGATGTTCAGCGCGTAGGTAAAGCAGCAGCGGGCAAAGGAGAGAATCGAGTCATCCCGGTTGTGCATCGCCTGCAAAACGCCGGGGCCCTTGAAATCAAACACCGTCTGGCGCGAGGTCTCTTTTCCGGTGTCGTCGGTGAAGACGAGCTCCGCCTTGCCGGGGCCGGGCACGCGGTATTCGACGGCCTTGTAGATATCGCCGTAGGCGTGCCGCGCGATGGTGATCGGCTTTTTCCAGCAGGAGACGACCGGCTTGACCTTGGAAATCAGAATCGGTGCGCGGAAGACCGTGCCGTCGAGCGCGGCGCGAATCGTCGCGTTCGGCGATTTCCAGAGTTTTTTGAGGTTGTATTCCTCCTGCCGCTGCAGATTCGGGGTGATTGTCGCGCACTTGACGCCGACATGCAGGCGCTTGATAGCCTCCGCGGCCTGCGCCGTGACGGCGTCTTCCGTCCGGTCGCGGTTTACGATGCCAAGGTCAAAATACTCCGTGTTGAGTTCGACAAACGGGCAGATCAGTTCTTCTTTGATCATGCCCCACAGAACATGCGTCATCTCGTCGCCATCGAGCTCGGCAATGGCGTTTTGCATTTTGATTTTTTCCATACTTACTCCTTTATCTGCGCGGCGTAGTGATTCATGAGGCAGCCTTGGAGCAGCAGCTCGCGCTCTTCGGCGGATGTGTTTTTCAGATAGAGCATCAGGCTTTCCACACGGCCATCGGCATGCAGAACCTTTGCAGGGAAATCTTCCTCGCCGGAACAGACTTTCTGCCGGACATCGGGCACATAGATGAAATCGCCTGGCGCTGCGGTAAATTCGGCGCCCTGCGCCAGCGTAAACGGCAGCATGCCCCAGTTGACGCAGTTCGAGCGGTAGCGCTTGGTTGCAAACTCATAGCAGATATTGGCGCAGCCGCCAAGCACACGCTGGCACGAGGCTGCCTGCTCGCGCGCCGAGCCGTCGCCGGGCTTGTTGGCGAAGATCACAGAGCCAAGCTGCAGCTTGCCTGCATCGTCTTTGGAAAGACCAAACCCTGTCAGAACCGTCTCCAGCTCCGGCGGGATAAGGCCGTCCTGCCGCACCTGCTCCAGCGCCTGCGTCGCCTGCGCGCGGCGGACATACTCCGGGTCGCGGCGGGAGAGGGCAAAGGTTGCAAGTTTCAATGGATTGGAACGGTAAGACGAGGTTTCACCGGATGGAATCAGCTCGTCCGTCGTTGTGACCGGGTCACGCAGGACAGAGGCCACCTGCATCAGAAGATTTTCCGCCAGAGCCGGGATTTTCGGCCATTCGGTGATATTCGGGCCAAACTTCAATGCATGCTCCGGCTGCGGCTTGCCCGCGCCGAAGTAGACGCGCTTCTGGTAGACGGCGGCGTCGAAGCTGCGCTGCACCTTGCCGGGCGCTTCATAGGAAACGTCGGCGGCCGAGGTGAGCAGTCCGTGGTTCCGGGCGGTTGCGGCAATCGAGCGCGCATCCATCAGGATAACGCCTGCCAGCTGGCCGTTTCCGGGCTTGGAGCCCTCGCGGTTCGGGAAATTGCGCGTCGTATGCCGGATGGAGAGGGCGTTGTTGGCCG
>CAKUCT010000184.1 GCA_934643765.1 uncultured Oscillospiraceae bacterium | reverse complement strand
GTCTATCCCCTGCTGCGCAAGCTGAAAGCGGACGGTCTGCTGACAACCTATCTGCAGGAGGAAAGCGGCGGCCCGCCGCGAAAGTACTACAAGCTTACAGAGCTTGGCCGAGAAAACTATGAATCCGGCCGCGCGGAATATCTGAAGTTCGCGCGGACCGTTGAAAAGCTATTGGAAGATGAGAAAAATGACAAAACCTGAATTTATGGCTGCGCTCTCGCAGGAGCTGAAAAAGCGCGGCATTGCAGATTCTGACGATATTTTAGAGGAATACGAGCAGCATTTTGCCTTCAAGCTGGCCGACGGCTACAGTGAGGAGGAAATCGCCGCGAAGCTCGGAAGCCCCAAAGACTTAGCCGCGCAGTTTGATCCCGCGCCGCGCCAGAAGATGGCCGCCGGACGGTTCTTTACAGTCTTCGGCCTGTGCTGGCTCGATCTGTTCTACGGCATTTTTGTGGTACTTCTTTTGTCCTGGGGCGTTGTGATGGCTTCACTCGTTCTGAGCTTCGGCCTGACCGGGATCTGTATGATCGGCCATCTGGACTATTTCCCGCTCGTGAGCCTGCCGCCCATGCCGTACTCCAGTGCGCTGCTGCTTGGTCTGGCGCTGGCCGCCCTGACGCTCGCCAGTGTTATCGGCTGTATCTACTATTTCGCCTTTGTGCGCCAGCTCTTCCGCGCCTATGCAAGATTTCATCAGAACGCACTTGCCGGCTCTTAGGGCGAGCCCACGCTTCCGCCGCTTCCTGTGCACCCGCAGCTCGCGCCCGCTCGCAAACGCAAGCTGCGCACGGCGCTTCTATGCCATGGCTCTTTGTATTTCCTCGGTTTTGTCTCCTGCTCAACAGAACGTTACCCGAGAAAAAGCTGGAGCATACTCCTGTTTGGTACCGGCTATGTCGCGCTGCGCGCGGCGGTGCTTCGCCCTGTAGTGCTTGGCAGCGGTCGGATGCTGATCTACTTTCTGCTAGATGCCGTTCCCGCGCGCCTTGTGTTCCCGGAAAGCCAGTGGCCGCAAATTCTGCCGGTCTATTATGCACTGGTGCTTGTATTCCTTCTGCTCTCCATCGCCGCCTTCTATGCCCGCAGCGCGCAGCAATACCGGAAATTTACCGCACTGCGCGCCGCATGCTGATTGACTACCGCAGCCACGCGGGGCAGAGCACCATACTCGATAAAAACAAAGAAGCTGTCAGCATCAGAACCTCTGCCCACGCAGAGCATCCGGCTGCGCGCAGCTTCTTTTTCTGTGCCTCCGGCACATTGGCGCGCAGGCGCTTCGACAGAAGATAGCCGAGCCACGCGCCCGCGGTGTTTGTCATCAGATCGTTGACATCCGTAATTCCAAGGCCGAACATCTGCGTCATCTCAATCGACAGCGAGAGCAGAAAGGCCGCGAGCGCGATGCGCTTCGCGCTTTCAAACTCCGCGTACAGAAGCGGCAGAAAAAGGCCCATCGGCAAAAACAGCAGCACGTTGAGCGTCGTGTCCACCGGCCCTTTGACCATGTCGACAAACGGCACGAGTGAAAGGCGGGGCATAAATCCAAACGGCTTTCCGATCCCCGTCACCGCCAGCACGCAGGACAGATACAGACAGAACCCCAGCGCCCCTGCAGCGTGCACCGCACAAAGGGGCCGCTTTCTGATTCTGAAGCACATAAACCAAAGGCCCGCAAGCGGCTGCGCGCAGATGAAGCATTCTATCGCGCGCTGCAGCAGATCAGACAACAATTCCAGCATATATTGCTCCTTCGTTTTTCATCAGGGCTCTGCCTTCTGCAGGATGCTCTCCCGCAGCGCCGGAAGCGTTCCGGCCGCGCCGTGCTCAATCTCCTGCCAGGTTCTCGTGCGGAAGAGCAGCGACACCAGGTTCAAAGGCAGCCATGAGGCCATGAACAACGGGAACAGCAGCACCGCCCGTATATCTTTCTTCCCGCCCTGCAGCAGCGCGAGCAACAGCGCAAATCCCGCCATCACGGCGTAGCTTCCGAGAAGCCCTGCCGGCAAAAGCACCAGCGCCTGCGTCAGATTGGGTCTTGCCAGCAGCAGAGCCGCTGCAAGAAGGAAGTTCGCCGCCTGGCAATACGGCTGCAGGAGCATCAGAAGCATATCCAGCGCGCGCAGGCCGCCGCCGGAAACAACACCGGCGGCCAGACTGGCGCCGCGAAGCTGCGCCACATCCATGACGCCGCTCGACCATCTGCGCCGCTGCCGGAGCGAAACGCGGATGGAGACCGGCGCTTCGTCATAGGTCAGCGCCTCCGGCACGAACCAGACGCGCGTGCCCGTTTCGGCCAGGTAGGCTGCAAATTCCGCGTCCTCGGCAATCGTCTCGCTGTTCCAGCCGCCGGACTGCTCCAGCACCGACCGCTGCACGGCAAAGCCGGTTCCGACCAGTTTGGAAGACAGGCCGCAGTTCATACGGGCTCTGCTGAAAAAGAAATCGAAGCATGTAAAATACAGTCCATAGCAGCCGCAGAGCGGGCCGTCCTGCGGATTTTTGACGCGCATTGCGCCCTTCGCAACCTTTGCGCCCGCACAGAACGCATCGTTCATACGGGCCAGGAAGTTTTCTTCTGCAAAGTTATCCGCATCAAACACGCAGAACGCGTCATAGTCCTGCTGCAGGAGCCTTCCCAGCGCCTCATGCAGCGCGTCTCCCTTGCAGTGCACCTGTGTCTGCAGCCGCAGAACCTTCGCGCCCGCGCGGATGGCCGCCAGAGCCGTGTGGTCGGTGCAGTTGTTCGGCACAACGTAGATATCAAACAGCGTCTTCGGATACTTCTGCCGCAGCAGGCTCTCTACCAGGCCGCCAATCACCCGCTCTTCATTGCGCGCAGCAATGACGCAGGCAAACTTTGTTTTCGGATTGGCCCTTGGAATGGCCTTTGGCTTTTTGAGCGCAAACAGCGCCACCACGAAAAAATAAAGGCTCGCAAGCTTTAACACCAGCAGCACCCCGGAAATGACATGTTCCATGGTTTTCCCCCGCTTTTCTCTGTTTTCAGATACATACAAGAGTATAGCAGGCCGCGGCGTCGCAGTTTTAAACCCGGCTTTAAAAACTGCCGTCCATTTGTTTAAGATTTGTTTAAGTGCAAAAAAGAACCGGATAGTTTCCTATCCGGTTCTTATGCGTTATAAAAATTCCAACAGCATCGAAAGCGCCTCATGTGCCGCCTGGGCCCTTATTTCGGCGCGATCGCCCTTGAGGTGCAGCTCGCGGCAGTAGGAAAAGCCCTCCATATCGAGCGCCACATACACAAGGCCCACAGGCCGCCCGGTGCCGTCTCCGTCAGGGCCGGCCAGGCCCGTGGTGGAGATCCCAACACTGGCCTTCACAACCTCCCTCGCGCCTTTTGCCATCTCGTGCGCCGTCTCGCGCGAAACGGCGGTGCAGACATCAAGCGTCTCCTGCTCCACGCCAAGCAGCCGGTGCTTGACCTCGTTCACATACGAAATCACGCCGCCCTTATACGCGTTCGACGCGCCGGGAATGTCCGTCAGCAGCTTTCCGAGCAGCCCGCCGGTGCACGATTCCGCCGTCGCAAGCGTCCGGCCCTCATCTGTCAGTTTTGAAATGACTTCCCGTGCCAGATCTTCAGTCTTCATAGTAGCGGATCGCCACCTTTTCTGTGTTGGCAAGCGCGTCGGCAACCAGGCTGTCTACATCGAGCTTTGCCTCTTCGGCCTCCACCTGCGCCAGAACCGGCTTTGTCTTCGGGTGCTTGGGCGTAAAGACGGTGCAGCAGTCCTCATAGGGAAGAATGGACGTGTCAAGCGTGCCGATCTTGCGCGCGCGCGTCACAATCTCCTCCTTGTCCATGCCGATGAGCGGATGGAAGATGGGCATATCGACAAC
>CAKUCT010000183.1 GCA_934643765.1 uncultured Oscillospiraceae bacterium | reverse complement strand
CGTCTATGCTGGACAGCGCGGCCACGGTGGCACTGGCGGCGCTGGGCGTTCCGCCTGCTGCCGCTTCGGCCACACTGGGCGGCGCGGCGGCCACCGACGCGATGGTGGCCGCAAAGGATCGTGGTCTGGACGATGACCACGCCATTGCCACCGGTGTGGCGGCGGGTATACTGGAATCTTTCTTTGAGAAGGTAAGTCTGGAAAGCCTGATCTCCATGAAGCTGCCCAGCGGGACGATGAAACAGCGGATCGTCGGCATGCTGAAGAATACTGCCATTCAGGCGGGCATTGAGGGCAGCGAGGAAGTGTTCACGGATATTGGCAATCTGTTGGCAGATAAGATCATCAACGGCGACATGACAGATGTGAACCAGCGGATCGCCGTATATATGGCTGGCGGCATGAGCTATCAGGAAGCGCAGCAGAAGGTCGTGGGCGAGACGATCAAGGACATGGCTGTGGACTTCGGTGCCGGTGCGCTGGCTGGCGGCCTGATGGGCGGCGGCAATATGGCGGTACAGACCGCCGTACAGGGCCGGTATCAGGATGCCATGCAACAGGTACGGCAGCAGTCCGGCGTGACCGGGGCTTATCAGGCAAGCAAGGATGGCCGCACCACCTACAATGACGCCGACGCACAGATCCGTTCTGTGGTAAAGGACGGCAAGGTGCAGCTGGAGTCCTACACCGGCGGCGACGTGAGCCAGTATCTGCTGGGAATGAGACAGGCATATGAAGCAGGTCGGGCTGGCATCCCCGTGGAAGAAATGACGCAGGGGACGTTTGCCGACGATCTGAGCGAGGTACAGCGCAGTGCTGCCTATGAGCAGGGGCGGCTGGCGACGGAAGCGGAGTTCCCCACCATGGGCGACATGGGGCTGGGAGAATCTGGCAGTGCGGCATGGGACAAAGCAGAGAAGATCAACACCACACTGAGCAAGGGCAAGGTGCAGGCTGGCTTTACGGCGCTGTATCAGGCCGGTTTGCGGCGGGAATCTGCGGTCAACGTAAAGAGCGCGGCGGCCAGCGCACTGCCCCAGAGCGTGCAGACGGCGGCCTATGAGGCGGGCCTTTCCGACGCGGCGGCCAGCCTTGCACGGGAAAAGGCGGGGCTTACGCTTGTGAGCAGCGCAGGCAGCGAAAGCGGCCTTGTGGACAACGAGCATTCCCGGAAGATGGCCAAGGAGCAGGCCGGTACGGCGGCGCTGCTGAACACGCTGGGCAAGAATCTGGGTGTGCGTATCGAGATGGTGGACACGATCTCCGGCGGTAAGGCCAACGGCGTGTACCTCTCCGGCCGAAACCTCATTCAGATCGCCGCCGACGCGGACAATGCCTTCGGCTTCGTGGCGGCCCATGAGGTGACACACCGCATGCAGGAGTTGGCGCCGGAGGAGTATCGTGCTTACCGCGATCACGCCATGAGCTACCGCGCACGGGAATCCGGCGAGGAGGGCGCTGCGGCGTATGTGGAGCGGTATCGGGCTATGGCCGAGGAGGCGGGCGTAAAGCTGACGCAGGAGGAGGCCATGGACGAGATCGCCGCCGACTTCACCAGCGACATGATGGCAAACGGCAAGCTCTTCGAGGACTTCGCCAGGCAGAACCGCCCGGCGGCAAAGCGGATGCTGGACGCCCTGAAAGCCTTTATCGAGAAGATCAAGGCGCTGTTCCGGGGCAAGGAGGCGCGGGACGCGGCGGCACAGAGCGCCTACGGCAAGGACATGGCCGAGCTGGAGGCGTGCGCGGCGCTGTGGCAGAAAGCCTATGACGCGGCGGCAAAGCAGGCGCAGAACGCAAAAACCGCCTCCCGCGAGGGCGACGGTGAGGGACGACTTTCCATTAAGCGGACTTTGCAAATGACGCTGGCGCAGCAGCTCAAGATGTACTATGACGGGAAGATAGCTTCCAGTGATGCGTTTTATTTCGGTGAAACTCCGGATACATTGGCAATTGTCGGGCTGGATTCACTGCCTTTGGCGTTTACGATTTCTGATTTCCATAAATCTGCAAAGGGAAAACACAATGTTCCTCGGCGAGTATGGAAAAACCTGAATAGCAGTTTGGAGAATGCGCTGTTTGCATTTCGTATTGGAGATCGTGTCGGCATCATGACCAGTGACATTGATGGAGACGGGAAACCTCTTCTGGTAGGCATTGAGCGAAATGTCAGCATGGATCGTGAGCCGGTGAATGCAATTCGCAGCGTTTATGGTCTGGATAATCCCGGCGCGTGGCTTAGAAATCAGTTTACTGGTGGAAAAGAATACATCCCGCTGAATAAAGAAAAAGCGAACGCCTTTCTCCAGACCTACGGCGCATATTCGGCCTCGGTGGGAGATGGCATTCGCTCTACGGATGCTATTGTAGAGGATAGCCAGTCGAATGTCAAGAGTAAATTTTCCCTGAAACCTGCCGCAGAATTGGAGCAGGAACTAAATAGTTCCGGACTTATTCTGACTAGCAAGGACAACAACAAAAACAATCTTCGGGTCAGGGCATGGCTGCGGGAGAACTATCCAGAGCTTCATGTGGAATTTGCCAATGATAAAGCTACAGGGCACGTTTCTGTGAAAAGTGTGACCGATGCAGAAAGCTACCAAGCGGAAGTTGCCAGGCAAAGGGAACTGGAGATCGCAGATCGGCAGGCGATGCTTGCCAGAGAACGTTTCTTTAAGCGGGTAAGCACCCTCAGCGGGAATGATGTGCTTTATAAAAGCCTTGAAAACCGGCTGGATAAGGGCGGATATATTGCCCGTGGTGTGACGATGCATCGAAGTCGCAGCGCAGTGCGGACAATCTCTTTCTATATTGAGGACATAGAACGGGACATCTCCATCAAAGTAAGCGATCACAACACAATCGGGCAGCAAATGGGCTACAATAACACGGCGTTCATTGATCTCCGGTCTTATGCAAGCACAAACGACGTGTGGCAGGATATAAAGAAAATCCTCGATGGCAGGCAGAACACGAAAACCGCCGCCCGTGAGGGCGACGGTGAGGGACGTTTTTCCATTAAGCAGTTCCCTAATGGCATGAAATATGTAAAAGCCGACAGGCAGGTGCTGTTTGGCAGTGATCCTATGGCATGGAGCGAACAGCTGGAAAGCTATATCAACGGGAAAATCCGCAATCACGAGGATGTTCGCCTGATTGCCGAGGACGGCGATGTTCTGCTCCTGACAAGTAAATCTGCGGGAAAACTGAGCAGCATTTACGACAACAATGGTCGGACGCTGGGTGAAGAAGCATTTGAACGTAAAGCAAATGCAGCGGCTCACATCGACGAACTCATTAAGGTTTCTGTACGCGGAGGAAGGACTGTTCTTGACTTCGGTGGGCGTCACGGCGACATGGCAAAAAACGGCTGGAATTATCGCACCGCATATTTTATGGATTTCGATGAGAAATACTATCGGACGCGCATTTCTGTTGCGCTGGGTGAAGATGGGAGTATCGTATATAATATTGGGGATATGCAAGAAAGAAGCATTCCCCAAATTAACGGCTCTTCCGGAAACTCCGGCGCTCAGCGGGGGAATGCTTCTACTGATAGTATATCCACTTCCAGCGGAAAAGTCAACGGGAAATTTCAGCTGAAATCCGCCACGGAGCTGGAGCAGGAGGTGCGGGAGCTGAAGAAGGAGCGGCGGGCGCTGGAGAACCGGAACCGTGTGCTGACGGAGCGCGTTGCCAAGTGGCGCGGAGAGCTGCGGCGCACCGAGACGCCCAGCGTGCGAGCGAGTGACGTGAAGAAGCTGGGGCGGCAGTTTATCAGCGACTACGGCAGCAGCACCGACTACCGCGACATTGAAGCCGACATGACGGCGCTGGGCAAGGCGCTGATGGCAGACGACGTGTCCATGGAGACCCTGCGCCCCCACGCCCGTGCGGCGGCGGAGAAGATCATCGACGGGGTGCT
>CAKUCT010000182.1 GCA_934643765.1 uncultured Oscillospiraceae bacterium | reverse complement strand
GCTTTATGACCGAACTCAAGGTGACCTCCACACCCGGCCGGGGAACGACGGTACATATGAAGCGTAAAATTGTCCGCCGGGGCGAACGGGCGTGACGGGGGAGAACGTGCAGCTTCTTGACCGCGCGCGGCAGGGCGACCGGGAGGCTGCGGAGCGGCTGGTGGTAGAAAACGCGGGGCTGATCTGGTCGATTGCGCGGCGCTATTTTGGCCGGGGCGTGGACGCCGAGGACTTATATCAGCTTGGCTGCGTCGGCTTTCTGAAGGCAATCGCGGGGTTTGACCCGGAATTTGGCACGCAGTTTTCAACCTATGCCGTGCCGAAAATCGCGGGGGAGATCAGGCGCTTCCTGCGCGACGACGGCGCGGTCAAGGTCAGCCGCAGCGTCAAAGAGCGCGCCGGCAGCATCAAGAAAATGCGCCAGCAGTTAACGAACGAGCTTGGAAGAGAGCCGCTTTTATCAGAGCTCTCGGCCGCCCTGGATTTAAGCCCGGAGGAGATTGCGAGCGCTGAGACCGCCACTAGCGCGGCCGAGTCCATTCAGCGCCAGACCGGAGAAGAAGGTATCACCCTGGAAGATGTTCTGTCCACAACCGGGATGGAGGACGGGATTCTCGAGCGCATGGCGCTGCAGGGCGCGCTGGCGCAGCTGTCCGAGCGCGAGCGGATGGTTATCAACCTTCGGTATTTTCACGCGCTGACGCAGCAGAAGGTAGCGTGGCTGATCGGCGTGTCGCAGGTACAGGTCAGCCGGATTGAAAAGAAGGCGCTCGAACGTTTGCGCGCATTTTTGTAGTCGACAAATCGCGGAAAATATACTAAAATAGCTTTACGAAGGAAAAAGGTGAAGCTATGACAAGTGATTTTGAACAGCGATTTTTAACGGCCCGCCGGGCCGTGATTGCACGGCGGTTTTCGAATCTCAACGATATGCAGCAGAAGGCCGTCATGACGACGACGGGCCCGCTTTTACTGCTTGCGGGCGCGGGAAGCGGCAAGACGACGGTGCTCATTAACCGCATCGCAAATCTCATCGCCTTCGGCGAGGGCGCGGATTCCTGGGAAATCCCGGACTATATCACAGAAGACGATGTGTGTTTTCTGGAGGACTATCTGGAGCATCCGGCGCCGGAGCAGCAGATGCATGCCGAGGCGCTTTCAGCTCTGCGTCCGGCCGCGCCGTGGTCGATTCTGGCGATTACATTTACCAACAAGGCGGCAAACGAACTCAAGGACCGGCTTGGCAAGTTACTTGGCGAGCAGGCGCTTGACGTGTGGGCCATGACGTTCCATGCCGCGTGCTGCCGCATTCTCCGGCGGGACATTGACCGGCTGGAGGGCTACAGCTCCAGCTTTACGATCTATGACACCGCAGACGCAGAGCGCGTGATCAAGGATGTTCTGAAAGATCTGAGCATGGACGAAAAGGCGTTCCCACCGCGGCTGTGCCTGTCGGTCATCAGCAAGGCCAAGGACAAGGCCCAGCACCCAGACGTATTTTCCCGCGCGGCGGACCGATCAGGCGACTACCGGATGGAGAAAATCGCGCAGGTCTATGAGGCGTATCAGAAGCGCTTGCACGAGGCGAACGCGCTGGACTTTGACGACATCATTTTGAAGACGGTCGAGCTGCTGCAGGGCTTTGAGGACGTGAGAACGTATTACCAGCGCAAGTTCCACTATGTGCTGATCGACGAGTACCAGGACACAAACCAGCTGCAGTATCAGCTCTCGTCAATCCTCGCGGGCGGATATGAAAATATCTGCGTGGTCGGCGACGACGACCAGTCGATCTATAAGTTCCGCGGGGCGACGATTGAGAACATTCTCTCGTTTGAAAAGCAGTACAAGGGCGCGCAGGTGATCCGGCTCGAACAGAATTACCGCTCGACCAAGTCCATTCTGGAGGCGGCAAACGCCGTCATCTCGCACAACCGCGGCCGCAAGGGCAAAAAGCTCTGGACCAACAACGCCTCCGGCGATAAGATCACGGTCTATGAAGCGTCGAACGAATCCGACGAGGCAAACTATGTCGCGGGCCGGATTTTCTCCATGTCCAAGGGCAAGGGCTTCAAGGACTTTGCGATTTTGTACCGGACGAACGCGCAGTCAAACGCTTTGGAATACGCGTTCAAGCGCAACAGCATTCCGTACCGGATTATCGGCGGCACGCGCTTTTTTGACAGAGCCGAAGTCAAGGACATGCTGGCCTATCTGTGCGTGATCAACAACCGGGCGGACGATCTGCGCCTGCTTCGTATCATCAACAATCCCCCGCGCGGCATCGGCGCGAAGACCATCGAGATGGCGAGCCGCCAGGCGGAGGCATCGGGCGCGCCGCTTTATAACGTGGTTTCCGACCCGTACAGCTATGCAAGTCTGGAGAAGGCCGCCGCAAAGCTGATGGCCTTTACAGTGATGATCGAGGACTGCGCGGAGCTTCTGAAGACGCTGAGTCTGCCTGACTTTTATGAAGAAGTGCTCATCCGCACAGGCTATGTCACGATGCTGGAGACGAAGGACGATGTGGAGTCGCGCGCGCGGCTGGAAAACGTGCGAGAGCTCAAGTCCAGCATTGTGACCTACTGCGAAAATACGGACATGCCGACGCTGTCGGGATTCCTGGAGGAAATTGCGCTCTATACGGACATTGAGCAGTATGACGCGGAGGCCGACGCCGTTGTAATGATGACGATGCACGCGGCAAAGGGTCTGGAATTTCCGCATGTCTTCCTGGTCGGCTGTGAAGAGGGGCTGTTCCCCGGGAGCCGGAGTCTGGGCGACCCGGAGGAGATGGAAGAAGAGCGAAGACTCTGCTATGTGGCCATCACGCGCGCTAAGCAGTCGCTTACCATCTGCTACGCCCGGCAGCGCATGCTCTACGGCCGGACGACGACGAACATCGCATCCCGGTTTGTCGATGAACTGCCGCCGGAGTGCGTGACGCGCACCGGCCAGCCGAAGCCAAGCTATGAGCAGCCGCACGACTACGGAAGCTTTGGCCGCGTGTCCATCTATGGCGACTACGCGTCTTACCCGCCGCGCGGGGAAGCAAAGCCGCGCGAGCGGCGGAGCTATTCCTCTGTTGTGCCAGAGGGGAAGAAGAAAACGGCTGCGAACTTTGCAAAGGGCGAAATGGTGCAGCACAAGGCCTTTGGCAAGGGCATGATTCTCAGTGTTATCCCCATGGGCGGCGACGTGCTGCTGGAGATTGCCTTTGACGGCGTGGGCACCAAGCGGCTGATGGCCAACACGGCGAGCTTACATATGACGAAAATTTGATAGAGAAATGCAATGCAGTCAACTGGGGGATCAAGAGATCGATTGCTGCTTGCATCAACGCTTCCCACAAACGGAATAGAAACCGCGCCGCCGGCATAGATTGGTAGCCGGGGGTGTGGGCGATGAACCGAAAAAAACGGCGCAGACGGCGGATTCTGGCGGCAGTTCTGCTGCTGATGATGGCCGCGAGCCTTCTTCTTATGCAGTTTCGTGTTGCGCCGCTGGTACAGAAAATTGCGGAGAATCAGGTCGTCAACGCGGCGTCCGACGCGATTTACCGCGCGGTCACGCGCCAGCTGCAGACGGGGAGCGTTGATTACAGTCGGATGATCGGCCTGGAAAAGGACGCCAATGGCCGCATTTCGGCCCTGACGACCGACATGGAGCAGATTGCAACGCTCAAGGCTGAGGTGCTGGCGTTTTTGGATGAAGAGCTTGCGGCTATGGACGACAAGGAAATTTCGGTCCCGGTCGGGAGCCTGTTTATGCCTGTGTTTTTCGCGGGAAAAGGCTTTCGTCTGCCGGTGCGCGTGCTCGCACTCAACAGTACGAACGCCGACTTTTACAGCAGCATTTCCTCCGCCGGCATCAACCAGAGCGTCCAGCAGATCCGCATTTCCTTTACCATCAGCCTAACGTTTCTCACACCGGCGGGG
>CAKUCT010000181.1 GCA_934643765.1 uncultured Oscillospiraceae bacterium | reverse complement strand
GCATGAGCGGCATTGAGCTTTTCATCCGCGCCATTCCCTATAACCTGTATTCTCTCATGACCTTCGTCTTCATCATCGCCATCGTCCTGATGAAGTTCGACTACGGCCCCATGAAGGAATACGAAAAGAAGGCCGCCTCCGGCGATCTGTCCGCTCTGGAAGCGGAAGCGGACGAGGCCATCAATCCCAAGGGCCGCGTGCTCGATCTGATTCTCCCCGTTCTCGTGCTCATCATCACCTGCACCATCGGCATGATCTACGTCGGCGGCTTCTTCGGCGTCGACGCCTGGGGCGGCACCGACTGCGCGGGCGATTTCATTGGCGCATTCGGCAACACCGACGCCTTCATCGGCCTTCCCTGGGGCGGCATTATTGCCCTCGTTCTGACGGTTCTCTACTTAGTGGCCCGCAAGGTCATCACCTTCAAGCAGGCGATGGACTGCATCCCCAAGGGCTTTATTGCGATGATTCCCCCGATTCTCATTCTGACCCTCGCCGTCAGCCTCAAGGCCATGATCAACACCCTCGGCGCAGATGTCTACGTTCAGGGCCTGATGTACTCGGCCTCCGACTTCCTCTATGGCATGCTCCCGGCGGTTATTTTCGTCGTCGCCTGCGTGCTGGCCTTCGCCTCCGGCACCTCCTGGGGTACCTTCGGCATCCTGATTCCGGTCGTCACCGCCGTCTTCCCGACCGACAGCCCTCTGCTCATCATCGGCATCTCCGCCTGCTGCGCAGGCGCCGTCTGCGGCGACCACTGCTCGCCGATTTCCGATACCACGATTATGGCCTCTGCCGGCGCGCAGTGCAACCACCTGAACCATGTCTCCACGCAGCTTCCCTACGCAGTGACGGTCGCCAGCGTCTCGTTCATCGGCTTCATTGTTGCAGGTTTTGTCCAGAACGTGTATATCACGCTCGCCTTCTCTACCGTTCTGATGCTCGCTGTTCTGTTCACCATCCGCAGCATTGAGCGCAAAAAGGCCAACTGATTCTTTACCCGTATAAAAAACCTCCGTATGAACTTCATACGGAGGTTTTCATTTTTTCAAAAAAGCCGGCGCGCTATTGCTCGTCCAGCTTCTGGCCGCACTCGGGGCAGAATTTCGGGCACCGGGCTCGGATACTGAACAGGCTCCCGCAGTGGGGGCACCTGTAAAAAACGAGCGTCTGCAGCATTCCCAGCACCAGAATAATTAGCCCCAGAACGCCAATCCAGATGATCTGCACCATGCACGCAAAAAGCGCCAGCGCCATTGCGGCAACGCAGCCAATATTCAAAAGGCGGTAGCTTTCTTTATAGTTCAACGGTAACCTCCTCGTTCTCGTCCGGCGCGTTCCGCCGCTTCGTCTTCGCGTTCTGAAAAATGACAATCAGCATCTCACGGATGGTCTTCCGACCGTCAAAACGCTCTGTCTCGACCGTCAGCTTCCACTGTCCGAACGGAAGCTCTGTCAGCTCGTCCGAAAGCCAGTAGACCGGATGCTTTTTTGCCGGCTCGGGCAGATTTGTCTTGAGGCGCGCGCCAAAGAATGTGACGCGTTCAACCGTATCATCGAACATCGCATTGTTAGCGTCGATTCTCAAAACAAGCGTATCGTCCTGCATCGCCGCCTCTAAAATCTCCGCGTCATGCAGCCCGCGCGGCCAGTACCAGGCCGGAACGTTATCGCTCTTTTTCATATGCGCTCAATCAGGCACACCGCGTGCGCGGCAATTCCCTCGCCGCTCCCGGTGAAGCCGAGGTGTTCTTCGGTCGTCGCCTTGACGCTGACGTTCTGCACATCCGTCTCCAGCGCGGCCGCAATCCGGCAGCGCATGGTATCGATATAAGGGGCCAGTTTCGGCCGCTGCGCAATGACGGTTGCGTCCAGATTGGAAATCTTCCAGCCATGCGCGCGCAGCACATCGCGCACTTTTTTAAGAAGCTCTATGCTGTCCGCACCCAGGTACGCATCGTCACTGTCCGGAAACAGCTTTCCGATATCGCCGAGCGCGAGTGCGCCAAGCAGCGCGTCCATCACTGCGTGCGTCAGAACGTCCGCGTCTGAGTGCCCGTCAAGTCCCTTTTCAAACGGAACTTCCACGCCGCCTAAGATCAGCTTTCGCCCGGCGCTCAGCCGGTGCACATCATAGCCGTGTCCGATTCTCAAGCTTTTTCCCTCCGTTTTAAAATAAGCTCCGCAATCTCCAGATCCAGCGGTGTCGTGATCTTCAGATTTTCCTCCGAGCCGTCTGTCAGCTGCACCGGCATACCGAGTGATTCCACCGCAGAGCAGTCGTCCGTCAGCGCCAGCTTCAGCTCCTTTGCGCGCTGCAGCGCGCCCACCAGCAGATCATAGTCAAAAATCTGCGGCGTCTGCACGGCAAAGAGCGTCGCCCTGTCCGGCGTCTGGTCCACATCGCCGTGCCTTGAAACCTTGATCGTGTCCTTGACCGGAACCGCGGGCGCCGCCGCGCCGAACTTCGCGGCCTTTTCAATCGTCTTTGAAATGACGTCGTGCGGCACAAGGGGCCTTGCCCCGTCGTGCACCGCGACAATCTCCGTCCCTTCCGGCACAGCCGCCAGACCATTGAGCACAGACTCCTGCCGGCTTGTCCCGCCCGGCACCACAATACGAACCTTGTGATACGGCGAACACACGCGGCTGATTTTCTGCATCTGGTCCCGGCGCGCGACAACAACAATCGAGTCGATCATCTCATGATCGTCAAATACACGCAGCGTCCGGCTCAGAACCGGAAGCCCGCCGAGCTCGGCCAGGATTTTGTCCACGCCGCCCATGCGCGCGCTGGAGCCTGCCGCAACAATGATTGCCGCGCAGCTCGGGTGCGAAAGCTTCTGTTTGATCTGCCGCGCCTTGCGGAGCGTATCTCCAAGCTGCATATCCCAATCCCCCTGCCTTTACAGGCTGTTTACAATCTCTTTGTATCTCGTCCCGCGCACCATGAAGTTCTTGAACTGGTCAAAGGCCGCGCACGCGGGGCTCAGCGTCACAATATCGCCCGGCTTTGCCGCCTGCCTTGCAAGCGCAACCGCCTTTTCAAGCGCATCCGCCTCCAGAATTTCAGGCGCGCCCTCGCGGTACTCCGGCGCATTGGTCACGGCCGCACGGATTTTGTCCGCCGTCGCGCCGCAAAGAACCAGCGTTTTGACATGCTGGCAGATTTCCGGCCCCAGCACGTCAAACGGAATGTGCTTGTCGTAGCCGCCCGCAATCAGAATCAGCTTCTGATGGAACGAGTGCAGCCCAGCAATCGTCCTTGACGGGCTGGAGGCGATGGAATCATTGTAATATTTTACGCCGTCCAGTTCCCGCACAAACTCAATCCGGTGCTCCACGCCGCCAAATGTGCGCGCAACCGCGTCAATATCCGCGTCGCTCGCAAGTCCTTCGGTCGCGCAGGCAGCCGCCATGTAGTTTTCAATGTTGTGTACGCCCGGGATTTTGATATCCGCGGCCGGCATGATTTCTCTCCCGTTGCGATAGAGGATCCCATTTTCCAGCCACACACCGTTTTCCGGCCTTGCACGCCGCGAGAATTTCTCAACCGTTCCCGGCGCGCTGGCGGCAAAGGAATTCGTGATCTCATTGTCCATGTTTACAACAAGCTTTCCGTTTTTGCCCTGATGCAGATATACATTCTGCTTGGCCGCGATATACTCCGCCATATCCTTGTGGACATCGAGATGATTCGGCGCGAGATTCGTTACCACCGCGATATCCGCCGACTGCGTCATGCCCATGAGCTGGAACGAGCTGAGCTCGACCACCGTGATATCCTCAGGCTGCATCTGCTCCGCCTGGGGAAGCAGCGGCGTTCCGATATTGCCGCCGAGCCAGACCGTGTAGCCCGCGTGCTTTAAAATTTCAGAGATAAGCGTTGTTGTCGTCGTCTTGCCGTCAGAGCCGGTCACGGCGATGATTCTGCACGGGCAGACCGCAAAAAACGCCTCCATCTCGCTTGTCACCACCGCGC